>NZ_ACDZ02000010.1 GCF_000173915.1 Gemella haemolysans ATCC 10379
TTCATCTGCTTTGTCCGATGCTACTTCTTTTGCTTCTTTTACTTTGTCTGCAGTTGCTTCTTTTACATCTTCTGCTTTTTCTACTACTGCTTCCTTAGCTTCCGATGCTACTTCTTTCGCTTCTTCTACTTTTTCTGCAGTTGCTTCTTTTACATCTGATGCTTTTTCTACTACTGCGTCTTTTACATCTACAGCTTTGTTTACCACTGCATCTTTTACATCTACAGCCTTATCTACAACTACTTCAGTTG
>NZ_ACDZ02000011.1 GCF_000173915.1 Gemella haemolysans ATCC 10379
CCTGCAAGTTCGTACTGAATATCTTCATTTTTTAGTTTATAGTCTTTATTTTTATAAACTAATGAATCAAGAATTTTAGCATTATAAGGTACTAATCCTTTTTCATAATGGCTATGGTCACCGTGAAGTGTAACATAACCATCTTCAGTAATTTCACTTACAACTACTGAGCTAACTTTATCAGAGTAATTAATTTTTTTTGCTTGTGCTGTATTTTGTACTAGTGGTGTAGTTTCATATGCTTGGTGTTTTCCGTATTCGTATCCAGCAAATGCGGATAATCCGATTACTAATGAACCACAAGCACCAGTAATAATCATATTTTTTTTATTCATACATATTCTCCTTAATGATATAATCCGTAATAATTTCGATTTATTATACCATGATTATTAAGGTTTGTAAATAGTTATCTTTTCGATTTAAAAAATATTTTTATTGTATTTATATATACTTGATTATTTAAAAAAATGTAATAATCTTATGATATTTATAAAGCGGAATTATATTTTTTAATTAAAAGCTATGTTATAATGAATAATAGTATAGTTAGAAAGGAGAAAAAGTTATGACACAATTTGATTTTAAAAAGTTGGTTGATGCTGAGTATTTATTAAATAATAGAACAAATAACAATGTTGTTGTGATAGATGCACGTGGGGGAATGCTTGAAGAAGGTTCTTTAATGTATGATAAAGCAATCGTTGTTGACTGGACGGATATAAGTTTACTTGGAGAATTTGGTGGAGAAGATTTAGGGAAATTATTATCTAAAGATAATTATCAACAAATTTTTTCTAAAGTAGGAATTACTAATGAATCTGAAGTACTAGTATATGGTTTTACTATGCCTGAACAAGGATTTGGAGATGAAGCAAGAGTTCTGTATACATTTAGTTATGCAGGATTTGATAATATTAAGTTCATTGATGGCGGTTTTAAACAAGTTGAGAAACTAGGATTTAATAAGAAATATGTACCAACTACTGACAGAATTGATGTTAGCGATGTAGTTCGTAGCGAAGCAACTCAAAATGAAAAAGCTATTTATACTGACGAATTATTATCAAAAATAGGTAATACAGATGTTCAAATTATTGATACTAGGTTAGAAGTTGAATATAATGGTCGTGTAATTTATGGAGAGAATAAGGCAGGTCATATTCCTGGTGCAATTTCTCTACCGTTTAATTCGTTAGTTGATAGTAATGGTTTTTTAAAATCTAGAGCATCATTAGAAAAATATGTAACTGACAAAGGTTTAGATAAAAATAAACTACAGGTTACTTATTGTACTACTGGAGTTCGTGCTTCGTACGTTGCCGTAATATTAGAAGAGTTAGGTTTTAAAGTGCGAAATTATGAGCCTTCATTTGCAAGATACGCTAATGTCGGTGAAGTAGTATTAGATTAAAATAATAAGGAGAATTTATATAGAAAATGAATGATATGACAGGATATCTATTTTGGGGATTTTTAATAGTTTATGGAGTGGTAATGTTTTTATTATCACCAAAGAAGGTAACAGAAGCAGGATTTTTTAGAGGTGATGGTAACAGAGGTGAAAAACCTACTGAGATGATGCTTATGTTAAGTATTTTTATAAGTTGGATCTTTGCTAAATCTGTAACTAATGCTGCAAATTTAGGAGCCCAATATGGCTTTGTTGGTGGATTAGCTTATGCAACATATTGGCTTTGTATTCCTATTTGTGGTTTAGCAATCTATAGATTAAGAACAAAGTACCAAGCAAAAGGATTGGTAAGTTTCTTAACTTCTAATTATGGAAAAGCAGCTTCTGTTGCATTTTCGGCTGCGATACTTATTCGTTTATTTAATGAAGTATGGAGTAATACTTCTGTTGTAGGTGGATATTATGGAAAAGCGGGTAGTAAAGAGTTTATTATCTCTGCAATTCTATTTACTGCTATTACTTTAGGGTATACTGTGCTTGGTGGATTAAGAAGTTCAATCGTAACTGATGTTATCCAAGCCGTTATTTTTATATTCTTTGTTGGTTGGGTAGTTACTTTAATTTTACCGCAACACAACATTAGTGATTTTGTAACATCGGGAAGTTGGGCGATGAACGCAGGTGTAGATATGTTACTTGTAACAATTCTACAATTATTTAGTTATCCATTCCACGATCCAGTACTTACAGATAGAGGATTTATAGCTAGTGAGAAGACTATGCTTCGTGCATTTTTCGTATCTGGTATTTTAGGATTCTTCTCTATTCTAATCTTTAGTTTTATTGGAATTCATGCGAAATTAATTGGAATGGAAGTAAGTAGCAATGTTCCAGCAGCTTTAGGTAAAACTTTAGGTGTCGCAGGGTATTT
Organism: Gemella haemolysans ATCC 10379; assembly: GCF_000173915.1. NCBI lineage: Bacteria > Bacillati > Bacillota > Bacilli > Caryophanales > Gemellaceae > Gemella > Gemella haemolysans. The sequence continues at coordinate 2,346 of NZ_ACDZ02000011.1, forward strand.
TGCTATGATAGTAGTAATGGTATCTGCAGCAGGTTCTACACTTGACTCTACATTTGCAAGTTTAGGGAAGTTAACTGCTAAGGATTTACCAGAAATGTCTAATAGAGGATTAAAAAATCCTAAGAAAGTAGCTATTTTATTTATGATTGCATTTGCTATTATAGGTAATCTTCCAATGATTATGGGAACAGATATTCTTAAAGCTACAACGATTAGTGGAACAATGGTAATTGGACTAGCTCCGATTTTCTTATTACACGGTTTTGTTAAACCAACAAAATTAGGATTCCACTTGAGTTTTTGGATTGGAATTATTTTAGGAATACTATTAACTATTAATTTAATTCCTACAAGTTGGGCTATTGGTACAGGTAAGAATGCATTACTACTAGGAGTTAATTTATACGGACTAATTTTATGTACTATTGGTTATGCAGTACCAGGAATGTTCGCAAAAAATAAATAAATATAATATAATAAAAGTAAAGAGGGTAAGTCTTTACTTTTATTTTTAATTTGGAGAGGGTTATATGGAAAAAGGTAGAAATTGTTCATTAGAGTATATTCTTCAAAAGGATTGGGCAAAGAAAAGTAAAAAATTAGAAGAGGAAGTAATCTATATAGTTGGAGGATTATATGGAAATAGATATGCTTTAGAAATTATCAATAAGATGGCACATGATGAAAATGCGAAGATAGTTTTTAATGGTGATATGCATTGGTTTGATGTCGAAAAGGAAGATTTTATAAAGATTGAAGAGTTATCTAAAGATAGTATAAAACTTCTAGGAAATGTTGAATTTGAATTATTAAATAATACATCATCTTTAGGATGTGGATGTAATTATCCTGAGGACGTTAGTGATGGAGTAGTAGAACGATCAAACATTATTCATAATATGATGAAAGGAAATATCAAAGATGATCAAATACTTAATGATATAAAAGAACGTTCAAAAACCTTAGTTTTAGATATTTTTGGTAAAAAAATTGCAATTACTCATGGCGATGAGAAAAGTATGTCAGGTTGGAAATGTTCGAATGAGAATTTAAAATTAGTATCTAGAAAGAAAGAATTAGACAATTGGTTCAAAGAAAATGATATAGATATATTAGCAACCACACACACATGTTTACCTGTAGTATATGATAATGGAAGAAATATTGTTATTAATAATGGTGCAGCAGGGATGGCTAATATCCAGGGAGAAACCTTTGGTCTATTTACAAGAATAGCTAAAAATAGTCATAAAAAAACGATATATTCAGAATATAGAGATGGGATATATGTCGAATTGGTTAAAGTTGATTTTGATATAGAAAAATTCAAGTTATGGTTCGAAAAGGTGTGGCCAGATGATTCACCGGCGAGTATTTCATATAAAAATCGTATTATAAATGGAACAACACTAACAATAGAAGATATTATTGTATAGGAGAAAAAATGATAAGAAGAGCAGCGAAAGAAGATATTAAAGTAATAGAAGGATTATTTGACTTTATTAAATCATTAGAGATAGATATATTAAAAGATTATTCAGAGGAGAAGGTTTTTAAGATTTTAGAATATGTATTTTCATCTGAATATGATAGATTTAGTTATAAAAAATGTACGGTATATGAAATTGAAGGTGTGATTAAAGGATTTTCTTTTACGTATCATTATGATGAAGTCGAAAAAATGAAAGAGTTTTGGTATAGCGAAGTTGTAAGTAATTTTGATTTGAAGAAAGATTCGATGATTTTTGATTATGATGAGGTACTAGTTGGAGAATTCTATTTAGATACATTATTTGTTTTTTCTGATGCTAGAGGAGAAGGTATTGGTAATAAACTATTAACAGAATTTGTTAATAGTGGAGAAGCTAAGTTAAGTTTAAATGTTGCACAATCAAATAATAGAGCAAGGAAGTTATACGAAAGTTATGGATTTAAAAAAGAATGTGAAATTTTTATCGGACATGAAAATTATGATCATTTGATAAGAAGGAAGTAGAGGACTAATTTATTGTTTTCAGAAAATTTAAGTCAATTTTTAAAATATATATTACCAAATTACTAAAATATGTGCTATAATTAAGATTATGTATTATACATAAGGAGAAATAATATGGTAGAATTACTAAGAAAAGATCAAAAAGTTGAGAATACTTGGGACTTAGAATCGATGTTTAAAACAAATGAAGATTTTTGGAACCAATTTAAAGAAGTAGAAAAACTTATTCCAGAAATAAAAAACTATAGAGGAAAAGTTAAAGAAGGAGCAAAAGCATTATTAGAAGTTTTTAAAGTTGAAGGAGATATGTCTTTAAAAATGGAGCAATTAACTATTTATGCTTTCCTAAGAAAAGATCAAGATAGTACAAATGCTGAATATGGTGAAATATATGCTAAGACAATGAATTTAAATTCTAAGTTTGATGCAGAATGGTCATTTTTAAAACCGGAACTTCTTTCTATAGAAGAGGAAGTACTTCGAGAATATGTAGAGGAATTAGAAGACTTAAAAGTTTATAAGTTTAAATTAGAAAAACTTAATAAAAAACGTCCTCATACATTAGATGCAGAACAAGAAAGAATTGTTGCTATGGCTGCAGAGGCTTTAGATGCAAGTGACGAAACTTTTTCAGCACTGAATAATGCAGATGTTAAATTTGAAGAAGTTGAAGATAAAGATGGAAATAAACATACTCTGACTCATGGAACTTATGGAACATATATGGAAAGTCCGGATAGAGTACTTAGAAAAAATACATTCCATGCTTTATATAATTATTTTAAAAAACATAATAATACTTTGGCATCTACATTAGGTGGAAATCTAAAGAAAAAAAAATATTATGCAGATGTTCATAAATATTCATCAACAAGAAATAATGCACTGTCTAATAACTTAATTCCTGAGGAAGTTTATGATAATTTAGTAACGGTAGTAAATAAAAAAATTCCTGCCTTACAAAGATACTATAATTTACATAAAAGAGCGAAAGGTTTTGAAGATTTTAGACTATACGATAGATCAGTATCTATAGTGAAAGGTGAACCATTAAAATTCACATTTGAAGAGGCTCGTGATATTGTACTTGAAGCGGTTAAACCAATGGGTGAAGAGTACGTTAATGATATGAAAAAAGCATTCACAGAACGATGGATTGATGTTTATCCAAATAAAGGTAAACGTTCTGGTGCATATTCATGGGGTGGTTATACTACAAAACCATTTGTACTATTAAATTTTGATGGTACATTAAATGATGTATATACTTTAATTCACGAACTTGGACACTCTATGCATTCTTACTATACTAGAAAACATCAGCCATATGTATATGGAGATTATTCAATCTTTGTCGCTGAGGTAGCATCAACTTGTAATGAGGCTTTATTAACTGAGTACCTTTATAATAAATTCGAAAAAGAAGGTAATAAGAACGGTATGCTACGTGTACTTAACCAGGCATTAAGCGGCTTTACAGCTACAGTATATAGACAAACTCAATTTGCAGAATTTGAGCACAAAATTAACCAACATCTTCAAAATGGGGGAGCTCTGACAGCTGAATATTTTAATAATGAGTATTTCAACTTAATTAAGAAATACTATGGTGATGTATTTACCTATGACGAAGATATAAAATATGAATGGTCTAGAGTGCCACACTTTTATTACAATTACTATGTATACCAATATGCTACTGGGTATTCAGCAGCACAAGCTTTATCTAAGTTAATCTTAGAAGATAGTAAAAACGCTAAAGTTTATATCGATGAGTTTCTTTCAAAAGGATGCTCTAATTATCCAATTGAGGTTCTAAAAAATGCAGGTGTAGATATGTCTAAACCTGAGCCAATAGAATTAGCTCTTCAGGATTTTGAAGAAAAAATAGAAAAATTTGAAAAATTATATTTTTAAAATTTAAGAAATCACCTGTATAGTAAAATAGGCTATACAGGTGATTTTTTATAGTTACTTTTAAATTAAGAAATATTAAAAATTATAAAAATAAAAACTATATTTTCTTGATAAAGGTTAATTTTAAAGGTTTTTCTTTACGTAAAAAAACAAATTTTTATTGATATAATTATAGAATAGCAGTATAATATATTTGGAAAATTTATTTGTAAAAGCAGAAGGGCCATCACAACCAACAACGCCTGCTGGAACTACACCATCAGTTTTATCGAAAGATGTAGATATATCAACTGGTAAAGAAGCGGGAGGGCTGAGAATAATACAATTGATAGAGCAGAAGCTAAATATAATAAATTAAAATCAGAATATAAAAAGGAGACGCACTGGTTAATCACAAACCAGAATATAAACTTCCAGCTGCTACTCAAACACCTAAAAAACATGTAAATCCAATGAATAAAAAACGTTAAAAAAGTATTGCCAAAAACTTCAGCAGTAAAATAGTATAATTAAATTACCGACTCTAAAAAGAAAGGATCAATTTCTAACATTTTGAGTCGGTATATTAGTTTTATTTTATTTTTTTAGTGTTGCTAAAACTAACTCTATTCTATTATTAATCCTAATAGGGAATGAACTGTTGCCAAGCCCTTGAGAAACAATTAAAGTTGAATCTTCTAGAACATAGTTACCATTAGTATATTTTGGAAAGAAACCTTGACTAGGAGAGAAAATACCACCTACAAATGGGATTCTCCATTGACCGCCATGCGCATGACCTGAAAAGATAAGTTCATATCTTATATCTGCGTAAATTGGAAATTTCTCAGGTCTATGTGATAAAAGTATATTAAAGTGATTTGGTGAGTAAAGTTCTTCTAGAGTTTTTATGAAGTTTGCTCTATGATTTAACTTATCTTCATTTTTAAAGAAATTATAATCCTCAACTCCAACCAAATTAATACTTTCATTATTTTTTGAGATAAACAGTTTACTGTTGTGTAAATATGTAATATTAAGTTTTTTCATTCTATTTTTAAGTTGCTCGTATTCTTCAGGAAGTCTAAGTTCATGATTTCCAGAGACGAAATAACATGGAGCTACTATTGCTAATTGACTTAGAATGTTATAAGCAATATCCATATCATTATTATAGCTATCTAGAATATCTCCAGTAATAACAATTATATCTGGATTAAAATTCTTAATTTTTTTATAAATGAAAGGTCACTATATCCAATCCTATCACAATGAACATCACTAACTTGAGCGATTTTAAAATTGTCAAAAGCTTGAGGAAGTTTATTAAACTTAAGAGTAGTTTTTCTTACTTTTAATTTTTTATTTTGTCTTATTATTGAACTAGCTGCAATAATTGGAGCTAGCGCTAAAATTTTTCGATTCATTACATTTCACCTTTAAAATAATTTAGTAATAAACATAATAGTATTTTAAAATATTATACCATAAAGCTTAAAGTATGTTAAAATATATAATGATAATTAATGTGAAATTAGAGGATAAATATATGATAAAAATTGAGAAGATTGATAAAATAGCCGCTTCTAGAAAGCATTCTTATTCAGCCCCGCAATGGCAAGCAATAGCTATTACCGGTGCTGATGTTCTTGTTGCGGCAGCTGCAGGAAGTGGTAAAACTGAAGTGCTTTCTGAGAGAATTGCAAGGAAGGTAGCTTCTAATAGATGGGATATAGATCGTTTACTAGTACTGACATTCACGACTGCTGCGGCGAAGAATATGATTGTAAGAATTGAGAATAAAATCAGTGAACGATTACTATCTACTAATAAGGAAGAAGATTTAATCTATTTAAGAAAACAAAGAATGTTAATGAATGATGCTTATATAAGTACTATTGATAGTTTTTGTTTAAATGTATTAAAGAAATTTTATTATCTTGTAGAAGAAAAGATTGATAATGAAATTAAATATTTATCACCTAATTTTAGTATACTTGCGAATAGTAGAGGATTATTAAATGAAACAGTAGGAAATGTTCTTGAAGAATTAGTACAGGAAGATTCTAATACGACTGACCTATTATTTACAGTATTTGGCTCTAAACAGAATATTAGCTCTTATATTATTGATTTATACTATAAATTATTAAATATTCCAAATTTCCAAAATTATCTAGATGAAGATTTTACAAAACTAAATAATTTAGTGACTAATAATTTTGAAGTTGAAGATAATAGTATAATAGACAAGTTTAATAAAGTTAGTGAGTTAACACAAAAAGAAAGTATAGCTACTGCGATAGATTTCTGCAAGTATGTACAACAGTATTTAATAAATTGTAAGAAGGAAAGCTCATTAGATATATTGTCTCTTGTAAACTTAGATGAAACAAAAAAAGAAAAGCTTGCAAGGTATGTAGATGAAGATGATATTTCAATAAAGAGTAATCAAGAACAACTTGAAGAGATAAAAGAGCTTATAAGTAAGCTTAATACACAGTTTGAGACTGAAGATAATATTTTTGATGCTGGGCTATTAAGTGAAGTTCACGGAGTTCTTATTGATTATCTAAATTATTTTAGAGTTATAGAAAAAATGAATTTATTGGCTAAGTCGATTACAAGTTTATTGAAGAAACTGCACAATGATTTCATTAAAAGAAAACGAGAGAATAACTTTTTAGACTTTTCTGATTTAAACCACCTTGCTATAAAGGCTTTAACTAGAGAAGAGAATGGGGAAATTGTTCCTAGTGAAGCGGCCCAGTATTATAAAAATTATTTCTTAGAAATATATGTTGATGAGTATCAAGACAATAATAACCTTCAAGAGTATATCTTAAATCTTATTAAAGGAGAAGGAGTACATTTCTTTAGGGTAGGTGATGTGAAACAAGCAATCTACGGCTTTAGAGGATCAAATCCTGATTTATTCGAACAGAAATATAATAGTTATAGAAAACTAGAAATTGATAATTATTCAGAAAAACAAGAATATTCTTTTGAAAGTGATTCTGAAGGAATTTGTATAGTTTTAAAAGAAAACTTTAGAAGTGATGTTAATATATTAAAATCTAGTAATTATATTTTTAATAGACTTATGGGGAATAAAAATGCTGGGGTAAGTTATGGAGAAGACAGTGCACTATATTATCCGAAAGCAAAAGAAAAGAATAGTTCTGAAATTATTCCAACTAGGTTAATTAATGGTAAGATTAATTATTTTACAGGTGAACTTTTAGAAGATAAAAAATCTTATAGAGAACAATCTATAGAAAATATTGCTTATGAAATATTATTAGGTATAAAAAATGGAAGAAAATACAGTGACTATGCTATTTTAGTTAGAAATAGTACAAAAATGTCTAGTTTTAAAGAAGTTTTTGCCAAATACAATATACCGTTATTCTTTAAGGAAAAGGTAGGATTTACTGAATCTAATACATTTAATATTTTGTATAATATTCTTAGGTTTTTAGATAATACGAATAGAGACGCTAGTTTACTAGCAATTTTACATACTGAAATTTTTGATTACAGTAATGATGAATTATTAAAATTATCCATAACAAAAGGGAAAAATCTTTTTGAAAGATTACAAAACAGTGAAAAGGAAAAAGATTATAATACTGTAAATTTATTAAAAAAATGGTTGAATTTCAGTTTGAACAACTCACTTCCAAATCTATTGGAATGTATAGCTATTGATACAGATTTTAAAAATTATTTAGTAACAATTGATACAAATGATGAAGAATTAGATTATTATGAAAACTTTATAGATATTGTTAATGACTATCAAAATATAGATAATAAATTGAGTGGCTTGGTAAATCAATTAAAAATTATAAAAAATGATGAGGTATTTGAAACAAAAAAACGCACACCAAATGATAGTGTAACTTTATCAACGATTCATATCTCTAAAGGATTAGAATATAAGATAGTTTTTGTGGCAGATTTAGATACTTCATTTAGTAAAAGAGGTTATACAGGTGAATTATTATTCACAGAAATCTTTGGTTTAAGTATCAAAGCAGAAGAATTAGCTCAAAAGTTTGGTTTAATTTCTAGTAATATAGAAAAATTGAATCAGCTGTATAAATATAATAGTATTTTAATAAAATTACGTGAAAGAGAAGAAGAAGTACGTAATTTGTATGTTGCACTGACTCGTGCTGAAAACTCGCTACACCTTGTGAGTCCAAATGGTGTAGAATTAAATAACGAGAAGACTAAAGATAAACCGTTATACCAATCTCTAATAGAGGACGATAATTTCGAGAAAATCTTAAATAATCTACTAAGTGACTATGGGGAAGAGTTTATTTTTGAAAATGAAAAGGATGCTTTGTTTAAAGATTACGAAAGTGAGCCTCTTGTAAAAGATGAAGAAGATAGTTCGGGATTTGATTTGCAAGAATTTTATAAGCAATTTGAAAGTAAGCAACAGGATGAATCAAGTAAACAAAGTGATAATCACACGATCGAAGTAAAAAATAAAGTATTTCCTGCTAAAACTTCATATAGTGCCTTGAAAAAAATTAATACTAAAGATCATGAGTGGAATTATAAAAAAGAAAAACGAGGATACTTAGAATTAACTACATTAAAAAAATCAACATCTACTAGCAAGGCGATTTTAAGAGGGAATATCATTCATAAGCTTTTTGAAAAGATAGTTAATGATACTAGAGCAGGAGTAGAGATTTCGGATGTAGTGAGTTACATCGATAGCTTAAAGAAAACAGATAATTTACTACAAAATATAAAAGAACAAAGGATATTATCTCAAGAGGAATTTGATAATATAAATAATAAAGATGATATAGAAAAGATTACTAACTTTATTAATAGTGAGTTAATAAAATTAGTATCTAAAAGTAAGTTCTGTCAAACTGAGATAGCATTCACAACCGCTAAAAAAGCAAAAGAATTATATGATGATAGTGAAAGTGATATAGATGTTATACTGCAAGGGGTTGTCGATTTATTTATTAAAATTTCTGATGAGGAAGCAATTATCGTAGATTATAAAACGGATCACGTGACTAGTAGGAACGGAGAAGAAGTTTTACGAGATAGACACAGAGAACAACTTAGAATTTATAAAGAAGCGGTAGCGGAATATTATAAATTAAATAATATTAAAACTTATGTATATTCTTATGTTCTGTCAAGTTTAATTGAAATAGAGTAACTTAAAATAATAGCACAATTATGAAATTTTATCACGTTGTTAGTAGAGTCTAATTGTGGTATAATAAAAAATGATTTATTAAACTATGGAGGTGAAATTGTGAAATATATAGTTTGTAATAGTGAAACAGCAGTTTTAAATAGAATGTATGATGAATTTGAAAAAAATTTAGAAGATGGTGCAGTTATTTGTTTACCAGAAAATATTATTAATACTCAATTTACAAATAGAATGATAGATGATAATAAAATGGGGAAATATCGTTATAAACATGTAATTATGCTAGGACAACGTGAGTTTGCTGATATTGATATAGAGGAAAGATTTGGATTATATCGATATGCAAGACATGAACTTTTTAAGAAATTAGATGTTGAAGCAAAAAACATTTATTATCCTGAAGCTTTAAACAGTGATGAATGTGATGAAGATTTAACTAGCTATAAAGAAGTATTAGATGAGAATCCAATCGATGTTGCCGTAGTTTTCTTAGGATCAGATGGTGGAATTCTCGATTATCGATATGCAGATGAAGTAAATAAAGATCTTCACATTGTAGAATTTTCAAATGAGGAAAAATCTAAGCTTCAGATGGCAGGAATGGAAATAAACGGTAATAAATTAATAAGTATTGGATATGAAAATCTAATGGCAGCTAGAAATTTATTTGTAGTTGTATTAGGTAGTGATAAGAGACAATACATAGCAGAATTGTTTGAGAATGAGGATTCAGACAATAAGACTATTCTGTCAATCTTAAATAATCATAAAAATTTATTTATTTTTACTGATAAAGAAGCTAGTTATAAATCAGAAGAAGAAGTAAATAGACTTATTAAACAAAGACAAAAAAAATTAGAAATTAAAGAACGTGAAGAAAAATTACAAAATGAGGAGAAAAAAAAGGATAGGTAATAAGTATGAATGATTATCAGAAAATTATAGATTATGATTTTAGTGATACAGTTCTTGATGATAAGCTTGTTGTAAAATTCAAATTGAAGAAAACTTTTACTGAAGCTCAATTTATCAGTCTTTTCACTCCAAAAAAAGGTGAGAGATTTATTATAAGAACCCCTGATACTAAATCTTCTATAATTGGAATAGGTTATGAAGCAACATGGTTATTAGACTCTAATGATTTTTTAACAAGTTTTGATAATAGTAGTGTTTTATCTGGATTCGAAGAGTTAAGAGCACAGGTAAGTGTCTTAGAGATAGATGAACATGATTGTGAATACTTTGGTATTTACGGTGGAATTTCTGATGGTAATAATAAAAACAGCCAAGAGTGGGTAGACTTTAGTGATACTTCATTTGTTGTACCAGGTATACTCGCAGTTTTTAAAGATGATGATGTTTATATCACATTGTTCTTTAATATGAAAGAGGAAAAAGAGTTTTCTGAATTATGGGCGGAGAGAATTTCATTTTTAAACAAACTTGATGATGAAAATGAAATATCTAGTGAACCACAGATTAATGTCGTTAGAGAAATTTATCCAGAGCTTTGGCAAGAAAATATTAGAAAAGCTCTTCTTCAAATAGAAAAAGAAGAATTAAAACGAATAGTTTTATCAAGAAAAAATTTAATATTATTAGAAAATAATACTTCTTTAGGAGCGGTAACAAAATATCTTCTAAGTAAAAATAGGTACTTTATAGCATTTGAATCTAAAAAAAGTTTATTCATTACTACAAACCCTCTAATATCCTTAGATTACACAGATAATGATCTAAAAGCACATCTTTATTTGAAAAAAGAGAATTTATTCAATAATGATTATTCAGTTATGTTTGATGAAGAAGAAATAATCAATGAGTATAAGGAAGATTTTGAATCCCATTATAATACTGATTTTAAGGTGTATGATGACAAGACTCTAATGGGTAAAAAGCTTGATGTATTTTCTGTTTTAAATTCTAAAGTTGAAGATTCGCAACAAGCGATAAAAGCGCTTAGTCTTTTATATCCTATGCCAATAATAAAAGGTTATCCAGAAAATGTTGCGAAGAAATTCTTTGATGAAAATTATAATGTAGGGTATGGTTTTTGGTACTCTCCGTTCGGATATATTACTAATAATTTAGACGCCAAGTTTTATACTTGTGGAAATATGATGGTAGCTCAGAACAATATGATTACTTTATTCACTAGTATCTTATTATCAAAAGGTGAGAAATATGATGAAGTAATAGAAAAATCTAATAAAATTGTTAGTTCTAGTCTGAAACTGTTTGATCATTAGGAGAGTAACTATGGGACAAAGTACGATGAAAAAAGGTATAGTCTTCACCTTACTAGGGGCTACATGTTGGGGATTATCAGGAGTATTAGGGGAATATTTACTAAATATATCAAAAATAGACCCTGTTTGGATAATAGCTAATAGATTATTTTTCTCTGGAATCGTAATGGTAGCTATGTTATTCCTTAAAGATAAAAACAACTTAGTAAGAGTATTTTCAGATAAGAAAGATATTTTAAAACTACTAAATTTCTCATTTTTTGGTCTGTTAATCTGTCAGGGAACATTCTTTTTAACAATTAAGTATACTAATGCTGGTATGGCAACGGTTATACAGTATATTGGTCCAGTAATAATAATGTTATATTATTGTGTCATAGGTAGAAGATGGCCCCTTCCGAGAGAAGTTATTGCAATAGTAGTTTCACTATTTGGAACGGTGTTAATAGCAACCCATTTTGATTTTAGCAAACTGAATATTTCTACATTAGGATTATTCTGGGGATTACTTTCTGCATTTGGTCTTGCTAGTTATAATATTTTTTCAATAAGTTTAACTACAAAATACGGTGTAATGCCTATAATGGCTTGGGGACTATTATTTTCTGGCATTGTAGTATACTTTTTAACAGGTAGTTATTATATTCCGGATAATTTTAAATTGATTGATTTAATATGTATGTCAGGAGTAATTTTAGTTGGTACAATTTTATCATTTTCTACATATCTAGAAGGTGTTAGGTTAATCGGTGCAGTCACGGGAAGTATTATCGGATGCTTTGAACCGATTGCTGCCATAATGTTCTCGTTTCTGTTGCTAGGGACAACATTTGGAACGATAGATTTAATTGGTGCAGGTTTTATTCTATCAGCGGTAATTGTACTAAGTAAGAGATAAATAAAAAATAAGAGTTTAAGATATTTGATGAACCGAACGGGGGTAACTTTTAAAATCGATTTTGAAAATAATGGTTTTAAGTTACTCTCGTTTAAAGTTGTTAGGAATTTTAAAAAATTTTAAATAAAATATTTTTCTTGAAATATTTTTCGTTAGATTTCTGTACAATATACAGAGGAAGGAAGAAAATGAGTAACGTTAAATTTGATGAAATGTATAAAAGTATGAATACTAAAGAACTTACAGCTTTGGCAAAAGAATTAGGTGTTCCAAGATATTATACATTAAATAAAAAAGAATTAGTTTTAGCAATTTTAGAAAAACAATCAGTTAGTGAAGAACATTACTATGCCTCTGGAATTTTAGATGATATTCATCCAGAAAATGGTTTTGGCTTTTTAAGAACGGTTGATTATAAAAAAGGTGAGACGGATATTTATATTTCCGCTTCTCAAATTCGTCGTTTTGAACTTAAAAAAGGTGATGAAGTCTATGGGAAGGTTCGTAAACCTCGTGAGGGTGAGAGATATGCAGGAATTCTTCAGGTTGATAAAGTTAATGATGTTGATGCAGAAGTTGCAAAAGGTAGAACTCATTTCCAGGCGTTAACACCGATTTATCCGAATCAAAAAATTGTTTTAGAGACTACTAAGGAAAAACTTTCTACAAGATTTGTTGATTTGGTAGCACCGATTGGATTCGGACAACGTGGATTGATTGTTGCACCACCTAAAGTAGGTAAAACAACACTGCTAAAAGATATAGCAAATTCAATTAGAAAAAATTATCCTGATAAGAAGTTGATTATCCTTTTAATTGATGAAAGACCAGAAGAGGTTACTGATATGGAAAGATCTGTAAGAGGTGCAGATGTAGTAAGTTCTACATTTGATGAGACTTCAGAAAATCATATTAAGATGGCTGAGTTGGTAATTGAACATGCTAAACGTCGTGTAGAACTTGGTCAAGATGTAATTATTCTTATGGATAGTATTACAAGACTTGCACGTGCTTATAATATTGTTGAGCCAAGTAGTGGTAAAGTCTTAAGTGGAGGGGTAGATCCATCGAGCCTTCACAAGCCAAAAGCATTCTTTGGAGCAGCGAGAAATGTTGAAGGTGGAGGAAGTTTAACTATAATCGCAACTGCCTTGATTAATACTGGTTCGAGAATGGATGATTTAATATTCGAAGAGTTTAAAGGAACTGGGAATATGGAAATTGTCTTATCACCTGAGTTAGCTTCAAGAAGAGTTTATCCAGCTATTGATTTCTTGAAGAGTTCTACAAGAAAAGAAGATTTATTACTAACTGAAGATGAAGTAAAAATATTATGGCAAACACGTAGAAAGCTTGAAGATGTTAGTGAACCAACTATCGGTGTATTGAATCATCTTAGAAAACATGAAAGTAATGAGGACTACATTGCTGAAATGAAAAAATTCATAAGAGATTAATGTATAAAACTACATGATTATTAGACAGTGTATGTTCTCTATGGTATAATCATTAGAACATATTTATTTTAGGAGGATTACATTGGAAACAATTAAATTTTTAATTGATTTTGTATTGCATATTGACAAGCATCTTGGTGAATTAATGATTCAACACGGTCCATGGTGGATGTATGGGATAATTTTCTTAATTATCTTTATCGAAACTGGTGTTGTATTCATGCCGTTTTTACCAGGTGACTCATTATTATTTGCTAGTGGAGCATTATGGGCAGCAACAGGGAATAACATCTTTTTATTATTATTCTTATGTGTAAGTGCTGCAGTAATCGGTGATAATTGTAACTATTTTATTGGAAGAAACTTCTCTGATTATTTAAAGAGTAAAGCGTGGTTTAAAAAATTTGTGTCTGATGAGAATATAAAAGACGCTGAAAACTTTGTAGCAAAACATGGAGGGAAATCTATTTTCTTAGCGAGATTTTTCCCGATTATCCGTACGATTGTTCCATTTATCGTAGGAGCTGGTAAAATGAAATACTCTAAATTTAGAGTGATAGATTTCTTTGGAGGACTTTGTTGGTGTACATTATTTATATCAGTAGGGTACTTCTTCGGAAATATTTCATTTGTTAAGAAAAACTTCTCAGTAGTAGTAATTGCTATTGTTTTAATTAGTTTAATTCCTTTAGTTATTGGAGCAATTAAATCTAGAAAAAAAGCATAAAATAATAGGGTGTATAATAATTAGTGTGGATGAGAAAAATCCATACTAATTATTTTTTATTAATTAAGAAAGTAGTTACAAAAGAAATATTTGTACATTTTGTTATACAAAAAAGTAAGGGAGTGACTCAAAAATCGTGATTTCGGAGAAATCGATTTTGTCGAGTCACCCCAGCACAGTTTATTAGATATCTAAAAAGCTTTTATAAAGCGAATTTAGATATCAATAAACCACTGCGTCTATGAATTATCATATACATTTTGTTAAAATTTAGGACTTTTGAGTCAGCCCCTTGCCAGTATGAAGATAACTAAATATAAAAAATAAAACAATCTATCAAATTTGATACGGAGATAAATTCAAAGTTAAATTAATTATTGGACTATAGTTGATATTCTGAAAAAACAAAATATAGAACTAAAAGAAGTACAATAATTTATTAAAGTATTTGATAAATTTTATAAACAAAGAAGACAAAAAATTGAAAAATATAAGAAAGTATAAGCTAAAAAATGGTTTAGATGATTTGCAAACGTTTTAAAAAATTAAATAAAAGACTTGTATTTTTTATTATTTTACTATATAATAAATCTAACAATCCATTTCTAATATCTTAAAAAATGTTAAATTTTCTAAAAAATAACAGAAAGAAGGTTCTATTATTATGAAAAAGAAATTATTTTTTGTTTTATTATTATCAGGTAGTATGTTTTTAAATTTTAATATAGCTGATGCAAAAGGAAGAATAGAAGTTACTACTTTTTCTCAGTATAATAATACTACTATTGCGAATGATGGTGGTGGTTTACCACTGGAACCAACTATTAATTGGTAATTATTAGGAATTTTATATGTTTGATTATTCTCCTAAAGAAGAAGAAATTTTAATTGATTTATATAATTTGATATTAGATAAAGAGGTTGGAATAAAAGAGAGAGAATTGTATAAGAAAGCTATTTTGTTAATTGAAAAAGAAAATGAATATTATGAAGCAGTTTTATTTCAATTAGCACCTGCTTTAGCTTATTTAGCACGACAAAAAAGTATTTCTAGTAATGGTGGTATTTTTATGACTAAAATTAGTAGATTTACTAATAATTCTATAGGATTTTATTTATTTGATTCTATATTAAAAAAATAATTTGTAAAATCAAAGAAAACAGTGTAAAATATGTATATAAAGCAATTAGTTAGTATGTTGCATAGAGTAAAGACCTAAGGACTCCATTCCTTAGGTTTTTTTTTATAAGTCTAGTGTAGTAATGTAGGATAAAGTTATGGTTGAGGGAGACGAAATTAGAAACTTATTAAAGAGGCTTGAATAAGCTTCTTTTTTTTTGCAAAAAATTTGCTAGCTAGATGTTAACAAGTTATAATTAAAGAACTATGTTGAGTAATTTGGAGGGAAACATGAAACTAGGAATTGTTGGTTCTGGAATGATAGTGAAAGATTTCTTATCTTTTGCTCATGAACTTCCAGAAATTAAATTAGAAGCTATAACAGCTAGAAATATTGAAAATTTAAAAGAATTACAAAACAAATATAATATTAAAGAAATATATACTGATATTGATCTTTGTCTTGAAAATAAAGAGATTGATACGATTTATGTTGCAGTTCCAAATAACTTGCATTATACAGTCGCTAAGAAGGCTCTAGAAGCTGGTAAAAATGTTATTTGCGAGAAACCTTTTACGTTAAAGTATGACGAAGCTGTAGAATTGTTTGGAATAGCTGAAGACAAAGGATTAATATTAATTGAAGCAATAACAAATCAATATCAAAAAAATTATCTTGATATAAAAGACAATATTGATAATATTGGAGAAATACGACTTGTTGAGTGTAATTTTTCTCAACTTTCTTCAAGATACGAAGCATTTAAAAATGGAGTAATAGCTCCAGTTTTTGATAAGAGTAAAGGTGGAGGAGTACTTGGAGATTTAAATATTTATAATATTCATTTTGTTGTTGGATTGTTTGATAAACCTAATAAAGTACATTATGCACCTAATATAGTCAATGATGTGGATACTTCTGGTATTCTTCTATTAGAATATGATAACTTTAAAGTAGTGTGCATTGCAGCTAAAGATACTTTTAATAATAGTTATGTCAATATTCAAGGTGATCAAGGTATAATTAAAGTTATTGGTCCTACAAATGAAGTTCCTAATTACAGTATTCAAACAAAAGATAATTTTATAAATGAAAATAATAATATTCATTCACACAGAATGTTTGCTGAGTTTAAAAAATTCGTTGAAGTTATAAATAATAAAGATTTTAAATTCATGAATAATCAAAAAGAACATACTTTAAATGTTATGTATATTTATGAAAAAGCGAAAAAATTTATAGAAAACTAAAAAGGAGAAAATCACATGAAAAAATTTTTTAGTAAACCATTTGGAACAGAGGAGCAACCTATAGAGAAAGGAAGATATAGATTGTTTTGGACTGCAGTCTGCCCATATGCACATAGAGCGGTTATAGCAAGAGAGATACTAGGGTTAGATGATGCGATTAGTTTAGGAACATTGGATTATCGTCGTGGAGAAGAAGGATGGCAATTTAGCTTAGATAAAGATGGGTTAGATCCAGTTTTAAAACAATCAAAAATTAAAGATGTGTACTTAAATAGTGATTCAGATTATGAAGGACCGTATTCAGTGCCGGTACTTGTTGATGTAACTACAGGAAAAGTAGTTAGAAAAGAATCAGCTGAGTTACTTCATGAATTCGCGACAGTATTTAGTAAACTACATAAGAAAGACGGAATAGATTTATATCCTGAATATCTTGCTGATCAAATTGATGAGTGGAATGAAAAATTAGCTGTAGCTATTAATGATGGTGTATATGGAATGGGATTTGCTGAAAGCCAAGAAAAATATGATGAGGCATTCGATAGATTCTTCGATATGATGGATGTATTTGAGAAACGTTTATCAAATCAAAGATACTTCCATGGTAATACAATAACAGAAACAGATATTCGTTTCTATACTACTATGATTCGTTTTGATGTCGTTTATTATGGATTATATTCTGCGAATAAAAAGAGAATTGAGGAATATCCTAACATTTTCAACTATTTAAAAGATTTATATCAAACACCAGGATTCGGCTCTACAACAGATTTTGAAGCAATTAAGGTCGGATATTATGTATCAGCAGGTAAAACTATTGTACCAAAAGGACCAGAAGTAGATAAGTGGAATCAAAGTCACGATAGAGGCAGATTCAAATAATAAATATGAAGATTATAGATGTAGAGGAATATAACTTCTCAAAAGAAAAACTTTTACAGTATGGATTTAAGGAAGAAGCGGAAAAACTAATATATCGAAAAGAAATTTTAGACAATAGTTTTCTAATAGAAATAGTATATGTTGATAGTCAATTTTTGATAGAAGTCTATGATTTAGAATTTGATGAGATTTATTCATTATTTAGTGTAGATAGTGCTGTAGGTGAAACGGTTCAAAATATTAGAGAACATGTAGAGAAACTACTAAGTTCAATATTAGGGTTAGCTGATGAATCAGGAAAAATAAGTTCAGAAATCATCGACTATTGTAATAATAAATACGGTGAAAATCATGTTAATCCTTTTAAAAAACATCCCGATATATTGGCATTTATAAATGAAAAAAATAAATGGTATGCCTTGTTTCTGGATGTAGAATATAATAAATTGAATAAAAATACAGATATTACAACTAAAGTGAAAATTTCAAATGTAAAATATCCAACGGATAAAATATTAGAAATTATTGATAATAAAAATATTTTCCCAGCATATCATATGAATAAAAAGCATTGGATTAGTATAGTGTTAGATAAAAATATCAAATTGGAGACAATAAAAGAATTAATAGATATGAGCTATTCTTTAGTCAAATAAAATAACAGGAACAACTAAAAATCAATTTGTAAAAATTATGATTTAGAGTTGTTCCTTTTTCTATTTATTGTATGCAATTATCAAGAATATTATTTGGAAAATAATAGAAATAATAAAGAAAAATCCAATATAAATCCCTAACGCACCAGAGATGATATATAATATAATATTTATAATTATTAAATAATTTTTCGTGAATTTTATTAATGAGATAACAATATTAAAAATAATAGCTATTAAGAGCATAAAGTAGTGTGGTATTAGAAATGCAAGTAGCATTCCTAAACCAGCGCCTGCACTAGGACTGTCAGAATGGTTAATTTTTGATATTATACTTGTAAAGTATAGTATTGTTAGTGCTATGTATATAATTGACGAAAGTAATGATAATCTTATAGCGAGTTTTCTTGTCATCTAAAGCCATCCTTCCTCGGTAGATTTTTTTACAGCTTCTGTTCTGTTTTTGCAGTTTAATTTTGTAAGAATGTTAGAAATATAATTCCTGATAGTTCCTTCCGATAAAAACAGTTCATTAGCAATCTCTTTATTTGGTAATCCTTCTTTAATTTTTAAAAGAATAATTTTTTCTTGATTTGTTAATGGATTGTGACTATTGAAGATATTTTCCATTAGTTCAGGTGAGTATTCTTTGTTACCTGCTAAGACGTTGTTAATTGTTTTCATAAGTTCATCTATTGAGCGATCTTTTAGTACATAGGCATCTACGTTATTTTTTATGGCGCGTTCAAAATATCCCATACGTTTAAAAGTTGTCACAATAATAACTTTACAATGTATATTATTACTACGAATGTATTCTAGTACGTCTAGTCCTGTTGCTTCAGGCATTTCTACATCAAGTATAGCTACATCTATATCATTAGTAGAAATTAAATTTATTGCTTCTTTTCCATCTTTAGCTTGAAGTACACTCTCAACGCTATCTTCCATTGATAATAATGTTGACATTGCATCTCGTAACATACTTTGATCTTCAGCGATAAGTAATTTCATATTGTCCTCCTGTTGTTATTTACTGATTGTTACTTCGATAGTTGTGGGAGATTTTTTTGATATTATATTTATTACTCCATTAACTAGTTTAATTCTTTCTCTTATAGATGAAAGTTCAGTTCCGTTAATATTTTCAAAACCATTACCGTTATCAGAGATAATAACAGTGTAGTTGCTATTAGATTCATTTATTTCAATATTGCATTTATTAGCATTACTATGTTTAATGACATTATTCGTTAATTCTTTTAGTACCATTGTAATAGTCCATTCAACAAGCTGAGATGGTAGCGTAGTTATATTATTCTCAATACCTAACGAAATATCAGCCATTGTCATTATATCTGAAATAACTTTTAATTCTTCATTAATACTTCTATATTTAAGCTTATTAATTATAGATCGCGTTTCTGTCATAGAAGAACTACTGATTTCACTGATTTCTTTAAGTTCATTTCTGGCTGCTTCAATATTATTTTTTTCTAAATATTTTTCAGCTAGTTCTGCTTTTAATTTTAGCATAACAAAGGTATGGCCGATACTATCATGTAAGTCACGTCCAATTCTATTTCTTTCATTTTCAGCAAGTAGCAGATTAATATGTTCATTGTGTTTTAAACGCTCATTTTTTAGTTTATTTCTTTCATAGCCATATTTTTGGGTAAAATAAGTTATGATACATATGGAAGAAAAAATAAATAGGATTATTCTATCTGCAATATTTATTTTGGGATTAGCAATCATATATAATGTTAGGGCATTTATTGTTATGAAAAAACTAATTGTTCTGTATGTAAAATACTTATCATGAAAATGCCAAACAAGTAGATTACTTAAATAAAAACTAAATAGAATGTTCGTTGGATATAAAACAATGGTCATGTAACTGATATAAGCAATTAAATAAAACCATTCTATAAAAACAAGAACTCTATTTTTTGTATATAACATTCCTATATATGAAGCGATGGCGAGAATAGTTAAGGGTAATGTATATTTTGGATAACTTCCACTAATAACATATACAAGTGGGAATATAAAAAATACCAAAGATAGATAAAACCCATAATTTCCCTTCAATAAATTTAGTAATTTTTTATACATTTCAGCCTCCTTATTCTTTAATAATACCACAATAATCTAAGAGTGTGAATAATATATCCACACTCTTATGTTATTATTTTGATTCTCTTTTGTTTTTTATTACCAATGTAGCAATTATACATGCAATTGAGTAGGCTAGAAGTATAGCTAGAGCTTTATAAGAGAAAATATCTTCTTTAATATATTTATTAACGAACTCTAATAGATAGTAGGTTGGTGTCAGTTTAGATATATTTTGTAACCATTCTGGGAAAAGATAAACAGGCCACCAAAGTCCTCCTAACATAGCAAGTCCTAGGTATAATATATTAGCAAGTAACGAAAGTTTTTCTTCTGATTTAATAAGGGATAGAAGTAATCCCATACCTAAAAATGTAATACTACCGATAAGCATAAGAATAGCTGACATAAACCATTCACGAGCTGTCATATTAACGCCCCTAAAGATATGACCAACAGCAAATACAACAACTATTGATATAATAAATGTAATTATTAGACGAATAAAACGAGCAAGGTAATATTCAGATATTTTTATAGGAGAATTATTTAATATGTGTAGATAATTATTTTTCTCATCCTCTTTTATTGAAATAGGAAGAGAAAATAAAGCGAAGCTTATACTGCTGAATGCGGTCATTGAAATAAGCATATCTTTTACTACGCGTACCTTTGTTTCAGGATCATCGAATTGCTGCATTCCAGAAAATAGGATAAAGAAGATAACTGGAAAACCTAATCCCATAATAAAATTAGTTAAGTTTCTTTTTATGAATATAAATTCTATGTTTAATAAGTTGGTAAGATTTTTCATTATTTCTCTCCTCCGTTATCTTTAGTTGTTATAAAAATACTATCTAATAAAGTTCTATTTTGAATTTCAATTTCTTTAAACGTGCAACCAGCTTGGTGTAATATGTTCCATATTTCATCCGGTTTCTTTGTTAAGAAATTAATATTATCTGTTTTTATTTCTAAATTATTTATAATATCACTATCTTTCAATAAATTTAGATATTTTATAGGTAGTGTGAAGTATTTTTCAATTTCTTCAGCACGCATAGCATGTGGAGTAGTATCACGAACTAGTTTCCCTTTATTTAGAACTAAGATTCTATCTGCTGTATGTTCTACTTCTTCAATGTAGTGTGATGAATAAATAATAGTTAAACCTTTATTTTTTAAGTTATTCACAATTTCCCAAAATCTGATACGTGTTGATGTATCCATTCCAGCTGTTGGTTCATCTAAGAAAATTAATTTTGGTCTTCCTATTAATGTAATAATAAAAGATAATAATCTTTTTTGCCCACCTGATAATTTAGAAGCGAAATTATCTTTTTGAGACTCATCAAATCTTAAAAGTGCATCGATTTCTTCATTTGTTAATGGATTCTTATATAATTTCTGTATAAAATCTAGTAGTTCTTTTACTTTTAGTTTTTCAGGAACAACATTTTCCTGAGAAAGTATGTTAAGAAATTCTTTTAGTTTTTGGTTGCCCGGATTTAGAGAATTAATTTTTATTGATCCTGAATTGATAAATTTATTTCCTAATAGACAATTCATTAGGGTAGTCTTACCAGCTCCATTAGGTCCAATTAAAGCAATGCATTCACCAGAATTCACTTCAAAAGAAATATCATTTAAGATGTTTTTCCCTTTAATTGTTTTTGTTATATTTTTTACTTTTATAATATTATTTAATGACATTTAGATCACCTCTCCTTTGATAATTAAATTATATCAAAGTAGGAGAGTGTCTTTTAGTAGGTAATGTCATAAAGTAATATGACAAATGTCATAAAAAATAGACTTAAGGGGCGAACCCAAAAGCCCTAAATTTTAACAAAGTGTATATGAAAACTCATAGACGCAGTGGTTTATTGATATCTAAATACGCTTTATAAAAGCTTTTTAGATATCTAATAAACTTTGTGGGGGTGACTCGACAAAATCGATTTCTTCAAAATCATGATTTTTGAATCACTCCCTTTAAGTCGGTGTATATAGTTATTTCATGTCTTTTATTTCAATAATAGTTGAATCAGTATTGTTAAGAATAGATTTAACTACTGACTTTGCTACTTTTTCAACTGGAAGAGGATAAACATTTTTGAAAAATGGCATACCTAATTTTGAAAAGAATTTAATCGGTAATATATTGAAATAAGAGGTAAGTCTGTCTTTACCGTATATAAGACCTGGGCGTACTATTAGGTAATCTAGTTTTGAATCTTTTACTAATATTTCTCCAGCAACCTTGCTTTCAATATATTGTCTGAAGCCACCGTTTGCAGAAAAGTAGACGAGTTTATTGATATTGTGTTTTTGACATAATTTAATTGTCTGTTCCACACTTTCTGTATTTAGTTTAGAATATAGATTTTTATTTTTAATTGTTCCAATTAAATGAATGACTATATCGTAGCATTCTTTAATCATTATATTATCAAAATCAAAAATATCTCCTTGTATCCATGTTACTTCTTCTCTAGTGATAGAGTGGTTTTGTGCTCTAGATAAGTAGCTAACTTTTACTTTGTTTTCTGTGAATTCTTTAATTAATGCTTGGCCTACAAAGCCATTACCACCGATCAGTAATATGTTCATAAATACCTCTTGTTGAAAATTATATTTGTTTTAAATAATAACATAACTTAAAACTCAAGTAAATTTATTTAAACTAATGAATAAAAGATGATATAATAGTATCAATTTAAAAAGGAGTGTGATTGAATGAAAGTAGGTTTAGTATTAGAAGGTGGAGCAATGAGAGGACTATTTACAGCTGGTGTCCTTGACGTGTTCTTGGAAAATAATATAGAGGTTACAGATATCGTAGGTGTTTCAGCAGGAACGCTGTTTGGAGTGAATTATGTTTCTAAGCAACCTAAAAGAGCACTTCGTTACAATGTTAATTATATAAATGATAAGAGATATATGAGTTTAAAAAGTTGGATAAAAACTGGAAACTTGATTAATAAGGATTTTACATATTATAAACTTCCTTTTCAACTTGATGTATTTGATAATAAAACGTTTAAAGAATCAAATACAAATTTTTATGCGACAGTAACTAATATTGAAAATGGGGAAGCGGAGTTTATAAAAATCCATGATCCTTATCTGCAAATGGAGACTTTAAGAGCCACTTCTGCATTACCATTTATTTCAGAAATAATAGAAGTAGATGGAAAAAAATATCTTGATGGAGGAATAGCAAATAGTATACCTATAGATTTTTTTGAAAAACAAAATTACGATAAAATAATTGTTATACTAACAAGACCCATCACATATAGAAAGAAAAGATCAACAAGTATACAATTTAAAATGTTCTATAAAAATTATCCTCATCTAGTTGAAAAATTAGAAAATAGATACAAACATTATAATGAAACAGTAGAGAAAATAATTGAGTTAGAAAAACAAGGGAAAGTATTTGTCATAAGACCTAGTGAAGATATTAACGTAAAGCGACTTGAAAAAGATATTGAAAAACTAAACCACGTGTATAATTTAGGGGTAAAAGATGGAAATCATATAATAGAAGATTTAAAAGAATATATAAGTTATAAAGGAGATAAATAAAATGAGTGAAGAAATTAAAATTAATCCAGAAGAATTTGAAAGAAAATCAAAAGATGAATTGAAAAAAGAATTATCGGATTTAGAATATGCAGTTACTATGGAGAGTGCAACTGAGAGTCCATATACTGGACAATATTGGGATAGTTTTGAAGAAGGAATATATGTAGATATAACAACAGGTGAACCATTATTTTCTTCGAAAGATAAATTTAGATCTCAGTGCGGATGGCCAAGTTTTTCTAAACCAATAGAAAAAGAAGTTACTAGATATTACAAAGATAATTCACATTATGTAGAAAGAATAGAAGTAAGAAGTAGAGTAGGAGATGCTCATTTAGGGCATGTATTTCCTGATGGTCCTACTGAGTTGGGAGGACTTAGATACTGCATTAATAGTGCGTCAATAAGATTTATTAAGAAAGAAGATTTAGAAAAAGAAGGATATATAGAAATGAAAAAACTATTTGAATAAATTTATAATACATTGGGATAATTGATATAGTGTATCGATTGTCTCAATGATTTTATTTAAAATAATGTTATTTTTGGTATATTTATACTAATAGAAAGTTAGTTAAATAATAACAGTGTCATAACAGTTATATAAAGGATTTTAAATACTATTTTAAAATCAAAGCTCATTATTTAGCGTTTTCATAACTTTTGCATCAGTATTTGAAATTTAGGTTTTTGAAAATAATAAGAAAAATAATTGAAATTGTATGAAACGAAAATGGCTGTATTAGTACTAGAGTTCACAAAATGTCCACAAATTGAATAAGAAAAATATTGTCTTAATAATATGGTTGGGGTACACTAAGAGTGTAACAAATAGTTTAATTAATAAATTTATTTATCACATATTATAATAAAAATTTTTAAGGAGTGACATTAATATGACAACAGTTGCAGAAAAAAAAGCATTCGTTGGTGGTAAATGGCAAACAGAAGTGGATTTAGTAGATTTCATTAAATCTAACTACACAGAGTATAGAGGAGATTCTTCTTTCCTAGCTGGGCCAACAGAAGCTACTATAAAATTAGTAGAAAAATTCAATGATTTAATGCGTCAAGAACGTTTAGCTGGTGGAACATTAGACATGGATACTAGTATTCCTTCAACTATCCTTTCTCACGGACCAGGATACATCGAAAAAGATTTAGAACAAATCGTTGGATTACAAACAGAAAAACCACTTAAACGTGCTTTAATGACTTTCGGTGGTATTAACATGGCTGTTAACAGCTGTAAAGCATATGGTTATGAAGTAGATGAAGAAGTTATTAAAATCTTCACTGACTACCGTAAAACTCACAACCAAGGTGTATTCGATGCCTATACTCCAGAAATGCGTTTAGTAAGAAAATCTGGTGTTATCACTGGACTTCCAGATGCATATGGACGTGGACGTATTATCGGGGACTACCGTCGTGTAGCTTTATATGGTGTTGATCAACTTATCGCATGGAAAAAAGAAGATTTAGCTAAAATCGGTGCTGATGGTGTAATGACTGAACACGTAATCCGTGACCGTGAAGAAGTTAATGAACAAATTCGTGCTTTAGGTGAATTAAAAGAAATGGCTAAAATCTATGGATTTGATATTTCTGAACCAGCTACAAATGCTAAAGAAGCAGTTCAATGGTTATACTTCGGGTACTTAGCAGCAATCAAACAACAAAATGGTGCTGCGATGTCAATCGGTAATATTGCTACATTCTTAGATATTTATATCGAAAGAGATTTACAAGATGGAACAATTAACGAATCTCAAGCTCAAGAATTAATTGACCACTTAGTATTAAAATTACGTTGTGTTAAATTCGCTCGTACTCCAGACTACAACCAATTATTCTCTGGAGATCCAATTTGGGCTACATTAATCGTTGGAGAAATGTTAGATGCTGAAAGATCATTAGTAACAAAAACAGACTTCCGTTTTATCCACACATTAGATAACATGGGTAACTCTCCTGAGCCAAACTTAACAATCCTTTGGTCAACTAAACTACCAACAGGATTCAAAGAGTACTGTTCTGAATCTTCAATCAACCACAGTGCTATTCAATACGAAAGTGATGAGTTATTAGCAGACTTCTTAGGAACTTGTGATAAATCTATCGCATGTTGTGTAAGTGGTATGACTACTGGTAAAGATATGCAATTCTTCGGAGCTCGTGCTAACTTAGCAAAAGCTTTATTATACACAATCAATGGTGGACGTGATGAAAAATTAGGTATCCAAGTTGGACCTGAAACTGAACCTCTACGTGGTGTATTAAACTATGATGAAGTTTGGGCTAAATTTGATGTATTCATGGAATGGTTATGTAAACTGTACATCAATACATTAAATGTAATCCACTACATGCACGATAAATACTCTTACGAAAGCTTAGAAATGGCATTACACGATACTAAAGTTAGAAGATTCATGGCAACAGGTATTGCTGGATTCTCAGTAGCAGTAGACAGTTTATCAGCTATTAAATATGCTAAAGTTACTCCAATTGAAGATGAAACTGGATTAGCTGTAGACTACAAAGTTGAAGGTGAATTCCCAACATTTGGTAACAACGATGATCGTGCAGATGAAATCGCTGTTGAATTACTAAAAGTGTTCATGACTAAACTTAAAAAACATGAAACTTATCGTGCAGATGAAACTACAACTTCTATCTTAACTATTACTTCAAACGTAGTATACGGTAAGAAAACTGGTAACACTCCAGATGGACGTCGTGCAGGAGAACCATTCTCTCCAGGTGCGAACCCAATGAACGGACGTGACCAAAGCGGAGCTCTAGCTTGCTTAAGCTCTGTTGCTAAATTACCATATGAATACAGCCGTGATGGAATCAGTTTAACTGCTGCATTCACACCAAGCTCATTAGGTAAAACTAAACAAGATCAAATTAAAAACTTAACAGCAATGATGGACGGATACTTCAAAAAAGGTGGTTACCACTTAAATACTAACGTATTTAATAAAGAAACATTACTTAAAGTTATTGAATCTCCAGAAGATTATCCAAACTTCACAATTCGTGTATCAGGATACGCTGTACGTCTAATCAGTTTAACTCCAGAACAACAACGTGACGTATTAAGCCGTACAATGCACCAATTCATGTAATTAAGTAAATAATTAAAAGAAGGTGGAGGCTATAGGCCTCCACTTTTTTAGATTAATAAAATATAAGTATTATTGTAAAAGTGTTTACAGAATAGCGATGAATACGATATAATTAAACTACAGAATGGCAAAAGGAGGAAGTCGCATATGGAAATGGAAAAAGTAGAAATAAATTCTGCAGAAGAAAAAAAAGAATTGACAGCTAATGTTCACTCAGTAGAATCTTTCGGAAATGTTGATGGTCCTGGAATAAGATATGTAGTATTCTTTCAAGGGTGTATGTTAAGATGTAAATACTGCCATAATCCAGATACTTGGAAGATGCAAAATCCTGATGCTAAAGTTATGACAGTGGATCAATTAACGAAAGAGATAGTGAAATATCGTGATTTCTTTGAGGCTAGTGATGGTGGAGGAGTTACAGTAAGTGGAGGAGAATCGCTTCTACAAATTGATTTTATTCTAGCACTTTTTAGAAAACTAAAGGAACTAGATATTAATACGTGTGTTGACACTTGTGGAGGTTTTTATGTAAATGCTCCAAGTATGAATGAAAAAGTTTTAGAATTAATTTCATTAACAGATCTATTCTTAGTGGATATTAAACATATTGATGATGAACATCATATGCGTTTGACAAAACGAACTAATAAAAATATTATTCAATTTACTAATTTCCTAAGTGAACATGGGGCGAAAATGTGGATAAGACATGTACTTGTTCCGCAATGGACAGATGATGATTATTATCTACAAAAACTTCGTGAATATATAGATACGTTACAAGGAGTTGAACGTGTTGAAGTCCTACCTTATCATGATATGGCCAAATTCAAATATAAAGAATTAGGAATAGAATATGAATTGAACGATATTAATCCGCCGACAAAAGATAGAATAAAAAATGCTATCGAAATCTTAGGTGCAAGATATGATATAAGTTAAATAATTAAAAGTGGGTAATTAGAAGTCGTATCGTTTAGAAATGACTTTTGAATTATTCATTTTTTTATAAAAAATATGACTATAAGTACGAGTTCTTATAGTCATATTTGTATTGTTGTTATTATTGAGCTGCAGCAGTACCTTCTAGCATAGATTTAATATATGCTTCAACATCACTGTTGCTTGATTTTACATTGTACTCTTCAAATAATTTTTTAAGAGCTTTACTAACGATTGTAGTATCTTTCTTAACAGCTTCTTCAGCAGCTTTTTCAGCTAATGCTGGTTTTAATTCATCAAATGATGAATCTTTTTCATCTAATACTTTAATGATGTGGTATCCAAATGAAGTTTTAACAACATCAGAAGTTTTGTCTTTACTTAATGCATAAGCAGCATCTTTAAATTCTTTAACAAATGAGTTATCTTCTTTAGAAGACCAACCTAAATCTCCACCGTTTGAAGCATTTGCAGTATCATTTGAGTTTTCTTTAGCTAAAGTTGCGAAATCTCCACCATCTTTAAGCTTTTTAAGAACGTCTTCAGCTTTTTTCTTAGCTTCTTCATCACTTAATCCGTTTGGATTTGATTCACTTTTAACACTTATAAGAATGTGCGCTAGGTGATATTGGTGTTTATTTTTTTCGTAGCTTTCTTTTAGTTTCTCGTCATTTGTACCAGCGTAATCGTTGATTAATAATGTTTGAGCAGCTTTAACTTTTAATCCATCTTTATATTTATCAAGTGTAAATCCTTGTTGTTTTAAAAGTTGTTCAAATTTATCTTTACCACCGTATTGTTCTTGAGCTTTTTGAAGTTGCTCATCGATTGATTTTTGATCAATTTTATTTTTATATTTGTCTAAAAGTACTTTTTGAATCATCATACTTGTAGCTGTTTTAGAAAGTTGGCTAGCACCAATACTTTCTACGATATCTTTTTCTGTAACATCTCCTGCTTTACTAGAGATATATTTTGTTCCTCCAGCAGAGCATCCTGCTAATCCTATAACAGAAATACTTAATGCTATAGGTAAAATAGCTTTTTTAAATTTCTTCATTAAAATTTGTCCTCCTATGTATTATACATATGTATTAATATATCATATTTTTCAATATAAAACAACTAAAGAATCGGTGATATCAGTCTTGCGAACGCTTCTTTAATTTTTATTAGTAAACTTCTTTGTTGATACTTAGAGAATGATATTAGGGTTGATTTTTCTATATCATTTAAGAATATATCTCTAAATTCTTTTGTGGTTTTATCATCATACATAAATGCGTTTAGTTCAAAGTTAAGTTTGAAACTTCTATAATCGAAGTTTGCACTACCGAGACTTGATACTTCATCGTCGATAATAATCATTTTAGTATGAATAAATCCATTTTCGTAGATATAAGTTTTTGCACCTAATTCTGCAAGCTCACCAATAAATGAGTATGTAGCCCAATAAACGAAAATGTGGTCAGGTTTATTAGGTACCATAATTCTAACATCAATTCCAGATAATATTGCCATCTTTAATGCATCCATAACACTTTCATCAGGAATAAAGTAAGGTGATTGGATGTAGATATATTTTTTTGCTTTTGAAATCATATATAGATAACTATATTTAATTTTTTGAAGTTTATTATCTGGGCCACTGGAAACTAACTGAATAGGTAGATAATTATCTACTGCTGTAGCAACGTGTTCAGCCGTTAATTTAAGTTGATCAGTTTTTTTTGTTGTCTGTGAATTCCAATCATCTATAAAACGATATTCTAAAGAACCTACCGCTTCTCCTTCAATTCTAAGGTGAGTATCTCGCCAATAACCAAATTTTTTATCTAATCCTAGGTATTCATCACCAACATTGAATCCTCCCGTATAACCGATATTACCATCGATTGTAACTATTTTTCGGTGGTTTCTGTAATTCATACGGAAATTGATAAGTGGAAATTTAGATTTGAAGAATCTTTTTATTTTAGCGTTGTTTTTTGTTAATTGTTTTAACGATGAAATACTTAATTTTCTTGAACCAATATCATCATAAAGAATATATACGTCGACACCTTCTAAAAGTTTTTGTTCTAGAAGACTGAAGAGCTGTTTTCCAATACCATCCTTTTTTAAAATATAATATTGAATATGTATATAGTTTTTGGCGTTTTTTATATCTTCAAAAAGTAATCTGAATTTTTCTTTTCCATCTGTAATAATCTGTATCTTATTTTTTTTAGACAAGAATGATTTATCAGTTTCAAAATTTAATTCTATTAGATTCCTGTGTTTATAAATTACTTGTTCGTTTTTGGTAATTTCATAAGGAACAGTTCTTTTTAATAAGTTTTGTTGATATCTAATTTTTTCTTCATCTGAACATGGAAAGATTTTTTCTCTATATATAGGTCGTCCAAATATTAAATAAAGGATAAAACCTAGGTAAGGTATTAAGAATAATACTAATATCCATGCCCAAGATGATGTAGTAGTTTGATACTCTAGAAAAACTATTGAAAATGCCAATAAAGTATTAATAATTAAGAAAATTGTTAACACGATATCAAAATTTATATCATTAAAAATAGAAGTAATATAATAAAAAATACTAGAAATATTAATATTTGATAATTGTAAATTTATATGATTCATAATATAACACTCCTAACTTAATAGTACCTTAAAACGCCTTAAATGTCTAATGATATTATTTACATAAACAATGTGTTCTTTAAGCTGATAATAATTTATTTAACACTAAAATGAAAAATATAGAGTATTTTTGAATAAATACTAAATATTATGCTGATAAAATAATTTATTAATTTTTGTGTTATGAGTTGAATTTTTATGAATTTATATTATAATGGAATAGAGAACAAAAAAGGAGAATGTTATGCCTAATAATATTTTAGAAGAATTAAAAACAAAATTTGAAGATTTTGCAAGCGAGTTAGAAAATATTGAACCTGAAAAAGTTGATTTAACTCAAATTGACAGATTAATTGCATTAGTAGAAGAATTAGATAACGAAATTAAAACTATAAAATAATAGTAGAATTGGATAAGCTGAAGTGGGAGTGTTTTGCTTTTACTCAGCTTATCTTTATGAATGAGGATACGATGAAAAATAAAAACGGAAAAAGATTAAACGTCTTACTTACAATAAAAAAAATTGGTATTAATGGTGAGGGTATAGGATATTATAAAAAGAAAATTACTTTTGTAAAAGGTGCTTTACCTGATGAGGTTATTGTTTGTGAAATAGTTGAGGAGACACCAAAATACATTATTGGGAAACTTGTTAAAGTAAAAGAACCAAGCCCACATAGAGTAGAAATTAAACGCGAATATGCAGAAAGTGGAGCATACGGCTTAGCTCATGTTAGCTATGAAAAACAATTAGAATATAAACGTACAATTTTATTAGATGCATTTGATAAGTATTATAGACTACCAAAACCTGATAAATTAGTACTAAAAACGTTAGCGAGTCCTGTAACAGAAGGGTATCGTAATAAAAATCAATTTCCACTAGCTGTTAGAAATGGGCGAGTTATTGCAGGGTTATATAAAGAAGGTTCTAACGATTTAGTAGAAATTAATGAAGATTTAGCATTACATGAGAATGGTAATAAAATAACGAACTTAGCTAAGAAGTTACTAGGAAAATATAAAGTAGAGATCTCTACAAATAAAAAGAATTACGGTGTGAAATATATTGCAACAAGAACTTCATTCTATAATGGGGATGTTCAAGTAACTTTCGTAGCGAATACTGATAAGATTAAGAATATGGATAAGGTCGTTAATGAACTTAAGCGTGAAAGAATCGTTAAAAGTATAATACTAAATATCACTAATGACAAAGATCATTTGGTAATGGGAACAGAAAGTGTTACATTATATGGTTCAGATTATATCGTTGAAAAAATAGGAGATACTAAGTATGAACTTTCAGCTAAGTCATTTTTCCAATTAAACCCACCGGCAACTAAAAAACTTTATGATAAAGTAGTTGAATTTGCTGCGCTGAAAGAAACAGATGTTGTATTAGATGCATATTGTGGGGTTGGAACAATTGGGCAATATGTTAGCCGTAACTGTAAAGAAGTATACGGTGTTGATATTATTCCAGCTGCTATAGAAGACGCTAATGACAATGTTAAATTAAACAACCTAAAAAACTGTACTTATGTTGCAGGAGATGCTAATAAAATAGTTCCACGTTGGAAGAAAAAAGGAATCAACTTTGATGTTGCAATAGTAGATCCGCCGCGTGTAGGTCTTGGACCATTAGCTAAAAACCTATTGGCAGTTGAAGCTAAGAAAATTGTCTATGTAAGCTGTAATCCATCTACATTAGCACGTGACTTAAAAGTGTTAACAAGAAAATATAAAATTAGACGTATTCAACCAGTAGACATGTTCCCAGGAACAGCGGCAGTTGAAGCGGTAGTTGAATTAATTAGAAAATAATTTTCAGAGGAAAAATATGGATAGTTTTGAACAATTGAAACAAGAGATAATGGTAGATAGTGATAATAAAAAATACACGGATGTAGGAATTGAACCGTTATTTTCTACGCCAAAAACAGCTAAAATATTAATCATAGGTCAAGCTCCTGGTATTAAAGCTCAAGAAAGTAAGATCTTCTTCAATGATAAAAGTGGGGTTAAACTTCGCGAGTGGATGGGAATAGATGATGAAATATTTTATAAATCTGGTTTAATAGGTGTAGTTCCAATGGATTTCTATTATCCTGGTAAAGGTAAAAGTGGGGATTTACCACCAAGAAAAAACTTTGCCCCAAAATGGCATGTTAAAGTTTTGGAACTCATGCCTAATCTAGAACTTATTGTTCTTGTGGGAAAATATGCACAAGATTACTACTTGGGAAATGAAAAAAAACAGAACTTAACGGAAACTGTATATAATTATAAACAGTACTTGCCACGTTATTTCCCAATTGTTCATCCTTCACCATTAAATTTCCATTGGCATAATAAAAATCCATGGTTTATTCAAGAAGTAGTGCCAGAACTGAAAAAAAGGGTGAAGGAAATACTACAGAAATAAATTATTAAAAATAAAAGCTGAGGTAACTTGAAGATTTCTATGAAATCTTGATTTCGAGTTACTCTCAGTCTTTTTAATTTTCTATTATTTCAAATCTATTCTGCTCACCGTAATATATAAGCAGCGAAGATAGTATTGTTTCTAATTGTTCTAAATTATCTGTTTTTAAGTTAATTTCTGCCTTACCAGAGATTACATTAAAAGCATCACCGCTTTTTACAGAGATTATCTCTATATTTTTATATTTTGTAGTTTTTCGTACAAATTCACTAGCTATAATAGTAGCATCAATAGCTTCGTGAGGTTCGGCTCCGTGTCCACCTTTACCAAAAATATTAACTAAATATGTATGCATATCTATTGTTCCTCCTTAAGATTTTTAATTACATTAGCGGAATCAAAGGCTAGTGTTAAGAATATTGAAGCTGTTTGTTTCATGACTTCTTCTTCAAAATCAAAATTTGGATGATGGTGTGGATACTTAGCGAATGTAGAATTACCGGCACCGATTAAGAAAAATGCTCCTGGGACTTCTTCAACGTAATAAGCAAAATCTTCACCGATCATTAACGGTTCAATTTCCAACTGTTTAATATCTGGAAGAATCTTAGAGGTTGCTTTTTGTATTTCTACTGTTCCTTTTTTATGATTTATAAGAGGTGGATAACCTCCGTAGTAGATAAATTCTATATTAGTACCAGAATATTCATTTTCTAGAGCTTTGCATAAGTTTTGAAGTTTAGTTAG
Organism: Gemella haemolysans ATCC 10379; assembly: GCF_000173915.1. Classification (NCBI taxonomy): domain Bacteria; kingdom Bacillati; phylum Bacillota; class Bacilli; order Caryophanales; family Gemellaceae; genus Gemella; species Gemella haemolysans. The sequence continues at coordinate 36,296 of NZ_ACDZ02000011.1, forward strand.
CACCATTTTATGAAGTTCTTTATTGAAATGTCTAATAGTTCCAGTAATACTTGCTTCTTCAATAGAACTCTCTAATTTTCCTAAAGTGATAACAAGTGTCTCTCTCGGTTTAGAAAATCGTGAAACTATTTGTTGAGTCATACTAACAAATTCTGCAGCAATAATATTTGCATTTCCCTTAGTGTTGATTTTCACTTCGAATCTATCTGCAGCGGCACACAGTTCACTATAACTATAGCCTAATGTTCCAAGTGGAAGTGGTGTCCAAAGATGGGCACCGAATATTGCATCAACACCTTGTAAACAACCAGCATCTATCATAGGTTTTGCTCCACCTGGAGCTTGTTCTTCTCCGTATTGGAAAATTGCGACAACATCGTGAGGAAGTTTTTTTTGATAATCCATTAAAACTTTACATGTTGCAAGTAATGCAGTTGTATGTCCATCGTGCCCACAAGCATGCATTGCATTAGGAATTGTAGATTTGTAAGGAGTATCTTTTGCATCATTTATAGGTAGAGCATCAAAGTCTGCTCGAAAAGCGATTGTTTTTGAAGAATCTTGTCCTTTTATTCTTGCAACTACACCATTTAAGCCGACTTTTGTTTTAATATTAGTAATACCAATTTTTTCTAAATATTCTTTAATGAATCTCGCTGTATTTTTTTCGTTAAATGAAACTTCAGGATGCATATGCATATAGCGACGAAGTTCAATCATTTCTGGATAAAATTTTTCAAGTTCATCTTGTATAATTTTTTCAATCATAAAAACCTCCAGATTACTTTTATTAATTATAAATACAATTATAGCATAAATATTTTAATTAATAGAGAATTATTAAAGAAAATGTTTTCAATTGTTTTTTATTTTTGATATAATATGGATAAAATAGATACTAGTAAAACTCAATTCGGGGGTGGGAACATGGATACATTAGATTAATAGAGAGATTTTATTAAAAAGGAGTTTATGTATGCAAATATTAAATATTAAAAACATAGAGTTTGAAAAACAAGGGAAGATATTATTCAAAATTGAAAAATTGAGTATAAATACTGGTGATATTATTGGTTTAATAGGGAAAAATGGTTCAGGGAAGACAACTCTGTTAAAATATATAGATGACTATCTTAAAGATGAAAATAACATTTCATCAGAGTTTTTAGAATTTGGAGAAAATTCTCTTCTTAAAAAAAGTGGAGGGGAAGTTGTTGTGAACAAGATTAGAGGTAGTTTATTATCAAATGTTGAATTATATTTACTAGACGAACCATCAACATACTTAGATTATAATAATGCTAACAAAATAGCTAATCTTATAAAAAGAACTCCAGCGACCTTTTGTATAGCAAGTCACGATAGAAATTTCTTAAATAATGTTTGTACTAAGTTATGGATAATCGAAAGTAATACTGTGAGAGAATTTAATGGAAATTATCATGAGTACAAGCTACAAGAAGAAATTGAAAATACTGAATATGAGGCTGAACTGCAAAAGTACAATAAAGAAGTTAAGAAGATAAAGAAAAGCATCCAAGAGATGAAAGAGGAACAGAAGAAGAAATCTGGAAAGCCAAAGAACATGAGTGGATCAGATTATAGAATTATAAGTGTAAAAAATAAAATTTCAAAAAACGAAAAAAGGTTACAGAAAAAAATATCAAGACAAGAAGATAAGTTGCAGGCTAATATTAAACCTAAGCCATTAAAAGATAAGTATGATATTGAATTTTTAGAGATATTTAAGGAAACTCATAACAAGAGTTTTTGTATTGATGCGAAAAGCTGTGAAATAGATGGGAAGTTTCTCTGGTCATCACCTGGTTTTTCTTTTTCTAGTGGTGATAAGATTTTAATTAAAGGAAAAAACGGTTCGGGGAAAACTACTTTTCTAAATTATGTGAAAGAGTCCATTCCTATTTCTTTACAAGTAGCATATTTTGAACAAAATAACTTCGATATTTTTAAAGAAGAAAAAACATTGTTTGAATTTGTGAAAGAATCTACTACACTAGATGTTATAGAACTTAGAAATATACTAGCTTTACTAAATTTTAGAGGTGATGATATCAATAAGAAGATATCAGTTTTAAGCAAAGGGGAGAAAGTTAAACTTTATTTTGTAAGTTTACTTTTTAGAAAAACAGACGTACTGTTATTAGATGAGATAACTAACTTCTTAGATGTTGTTGCGATAGAAGCGATAGAGAAGATATTAAATAAATATCCTGGTATACTAATTATGGTCAGTCACGATATGGAATTTATCGATAATGTTGCAACTAAGGTTATAAACATTACGAATAAAGAAGTACTGAAATTCGAATAAATTATAAAATAATGAAACTATTTATGAGGACAATTATGATAAAAATTATTATAGCTGCATTCTTAATATTAGGTTTCGTTTGAGCTGAGTTTGCTAGTGCTAGATGGAAAGAAAAGGATGAAGATGAATAAAAAGAAAAGTGGATTATTGGAGACATTTAATTGCTCCAATAATCCATTATAAATTTGACAAATCTCATATTATGGTATATAATATTGATAATTTGAATAACACATCTTTAATGTGATCCAGAGAGGTCAGCAAAGATTTATTAATTGGAAAACCAAGTTTATTTATGCTGTCCTGCTCAATAGAGTAGGCTTTTTTTTGAGGTGAAGTATGAAAAAACGAATTCTTTTCGACGAAACAATGATTTCTAGAATGATTACCAGAATTGCTAATGAAATAATCGAACAAAATAAATTAGATGATATTGTTTTAGTAGGTATTCAAACTAGAGGGATTCATATCGCCAAAAGATTGAAACAAAAAATCAAAGAAATTGAAAATACTAATATTCCAGTAGAAACACTTGATATAAAATTCTATCGAGATGATTTAGAAAAAATAAGTGAAGAACCGGAAATAAAAGTTTCACGTTTTAAACTTGATTTGACAAACAAAGTTGTAATTATTGTAGATGATGTTCTTTATACAGGAAGAACCGTAAGAGCAGCGATAGATGCTATTATGGATGCTAGTCGTCCAAAAGCAATTCGCCTTGCGATTCTTGTAGACAGAGGACATAGAGAGCTGCCAATTAGAGCAGATCATATCGGAAAAAATATTCCTACTTCAAGAAAAGAAAATGTGAAAGTTCATTTGAATGAAGTAGATGATGTTGAAGAAATATTATTAATTTAAATATAAAATCTTTTTAAGGTAGTCCAGAGAGGCTAACAAGGGATTGAATTTAAAGTTTATACTTTATTTGAGTATAGCTATATTTAGGTATAACTATGCCCAGATAATAACTTGAATTTAATAGTTGATGAACAGTCATACCTTGTAGCCAGATGGATACAAGGTATTTTTTTATACAAAATGGAGGAAGTACTATGAGAAATATAGTAAAAATGTCGGATTTAACAAATGAAGAAGTTTATCAACTGATAGAAAGAGCTTTAGAGTTGAAAAATGGTAAACAAGTAGAGCCAAGAGAAGACTTATATATAGCAAATTTATTCTTTGAAAACTCAACTAGAACGAAACATAGTTTTGAGGTAGCTGAGCATAAACACAGATTAAATGTTATTAATTTTGAAGTAGCAACTTCATCGGTAAATAAAGGTGAAACTTTATACGATACTTGTAAAACATTAGAGATGTTAGGTTGCAATATGTTGGTTATTAGACATGGTCAAGATGCTTACTACAATGAACTGACTAACTTGAATATTCCGATTTTAAGTGGAGGAGATGGTAGTGGAGAACACCCAAGTCAATGTTTACTTGATCTAATGACAATGTATGAGAAGTTCGGAACATTCGAAAATCTTAATGTAATCATCGCAGGGGATATTAAAAATTCTCGTGTAGCAAGAAGTAATTACAACATGCTTACAAGATTAGGGGCAAGAGTAAGATTTGTTTGTCCTGACATTTTCAAAGACGAGACACTTGGAGAAGTAGTAGACTTCGATAAAGTAGTTGGCGAAGTTGATGTTTGTATGCTACTTAGAGTTCAACATGAAAGACATGACTCTAAAATGGGACTAAGTAAAGATGAATATCATAATAACTTTGGATTAACTAAAGAGCGCTATGAAAGATTAAAAGAATCAGCAATAGTTATGCATCCGGCACCTGTTAATAGAGATATGGAAATAGCTTCGGAACTAGTTGAAGCACCTAAATCAGTAATCTTTGAACAGATGAAAAATGGGATGTTCATGAGACAGGCAATGATAGAAAAAATAATTAAAGATAATAATTTATAAAGAGGAGAAGCATATGTTACTTTTAAAAAACGGTAAAATTTTAGAAAATGGTGTATTAATAGAAAGAGATATTTTAGTTGATGATAAAAAAATCGTAAAAATCTCTGAGAATATCGAAGAGAGTGGAGCTAAGGTATTGGACTTAGAAGGGAAATTCGTTTCACCAGGATTTATAGATGTTCACGTACACTGGAGAGAGCCAGGATTTGAATATAAAGAAAACATTTACCATGCTTCAAGAGCGGCAGCTCGTGGTGGATTTACTACAGCGATGCCTATGCCAAACTTAAATCCAGTACCAGATAACTATGAGAACCTAAAATTACAACTAGATATTATCGAACGCGATTCAGTAATCAGAGCAATACCATTTGGAGCTATAACAAAAGGTGAAGAAGGAAAAGAATATGCTGATTTCGAAGAATTAGCTGAGCATGTGTTTGCCTTTAGTGATGACGGTAGAGGAGTACAGGATGCTAACATGATGTATGAATCTATGATAGTTGCTGCTAAATTAAATAAAGCAATCGTAGCTCACTGTGAAGATAACTCATTAATCCGCGGAGGATGTATGCACTGTGGACGTAGAAGTCGTGAATTAGATTTACCAGGAATCCCTTCAGTATGTGAAAGTGTTCAGATTGCACGTGATGTTCTTCTAGCTGAAGCAGCAGGCTGTCACTACCATGTTTGTCACGTATCTACTAAAGAATCAGTAAGGGTAGTAAGAGAAGCGAAGGCAGCAGGAATTAAAGTAACTTGTGAAGTATGTCCTCACCACCTAATAAGTGATGAAATGGATATTCCAGAAGATAACGGAATGTGGAAGATGAATCCACCGCTAAGAGCACGTGAAGATAGAAATGCTCTAATCGCTGGTTTATTAGATGGAACAATCGACGTTATAGCAACAGACCACGCACCACACGCTACTCATGAGAAAGACTTATCGATGAGAAAAGCTGCATTTGGAATTGTTGGAAGTGAAACAGCATTCAGCCAACTTTATACGAAATTTGTAAAAACAGGAGTATTCTCACTAGACTTACTAGTTAAATTGATGACTGAAAAAGTTGCAGATACTTTTGATTTACCATATGGACGTTTAGAAGGAGGTGGTTTTGCAGACTTAGTAGTAATCGACTTAGAAAAATCACTGAAAATTGATCCGGAAAAATTCTTATCTAAAGGTAGAAATACACCGTATGTAGGAGAAGAAATTTATGGAATACCAGTATTAACACTATGTGAAGGTCAAGTTGCATACAAAGATAGTGAAGTATTTGAAGTTTAAAAAATAAAAAACTTAGAAAGAGAGAACAAAGATGTACAGTTACGATAGACAACTAATTTTAGAAGATGGAACAGTATATAAAGGATATGGATTTGGTGCTAATAAAGCACTAGCAGGAGAGGTAGTGTTTAACACAGGTATGACAGGCTATCAAGAAACACTTTCTGATCCATCATACAATGGACAAATAGTAACATTCACTTATCCATTAATCGGAAATTACGGAATCAACAGAGATGATTTTGAGACAATTAATCCTAGTATTAAAGGACTTATCGTTAGGGAAGTTTGTAAAAAACCTTCTAACTTTAGAACAGAATACAGTTTAGATGAGGTATTAAAAGAGCTTAACATTCCAGGGATTTCTGGAATTGATACACGTAGTTTAACAAGAAAAATAAGAGAACACGGTACAATCAAAGGAATAATTACTGACCTTTGCATGGATCCGGAAGAACAATTAGAAAATCTTAGAAAAACTGACTTACCAACGAACCAAATTGAACAAGTTTCAACGCAAAAAGCTTTCTTATCTTCAGGAAATGGATATAGAGTAGTACTAGTAGACTTTGGTATGAAATCAGGAATACTAAGAGAACTTAATGAACGTAATTGTGATATCGTTGTTGTACCTCATAATGTAACTGCTGCAGAAATCTTCAGACTTAATCCAGATGGAATTATGTTAAGTAATGGACCTGGAGATCCAGAAGATGTACCAGAAACAATTGAGATGCTTAAAGAAGTTATGCCGAAAATTCCAGTTTTTGGAATTTGTATGGGGCACCAACTTATTGCATTAGCATCAGGAGCGAAAACATACAAACTTAAATTTGGTCACCGTGGAGCTAACCACCCAGTTAAAAACTTAATAACTGGAAAAGTTGATATTACTTCACAAAACCATGGTTTCAGTGTTGATATCGAATCATTAAAAGATACAGATTTAGAGCTTACACACTTATCAGTGAATGATAAAACATGTGAAGGAGTACGTCATAAAAAATACCCAGTATTTTCAGTACAATATCACCCAGAAGCATCACCAGGACCACACGATCCTAACTACTTATTCGATCAGTTTATAGATTATATGAGAGAATTTAAAGAAAACAAATAGGAAATAACCTGAGAAATTATAGAGTATCGATGCAAAATTAAGGAGAATAAAAATGCCAAAACGTAATGATATAAAAACAATACTAGTAATAGGATCTGGACCAATTACAATAGGTCAAGCAGCAGAGTTTGACTATGCTGGGACTCAAGCGTGTCTGTCTTTAAGAGAAGAAGGGTATGAAGTTATCTTAGTTAACTCTAACCCAGCGACAATAATGACTGATAAAGAAATTGCAGATAAAGTATATATGGAACCTTTAACTCTTGAGTTTGTAAGTAAAATTATCAGAAAAGAAAGACCTGATGCATTACTTCCAACATTAGGAGGACAAGTGGGGCTTAACCTTGCGGTAGAGTTACACAAAAGTGGAATCTTAGATAAATACGGAGTTGAATTACTAGGAACGAAATTAAGTTCAATCGAACAAGCAGAGGATAGAGAATTATTCCGTGATCTTATGAATGAACTTAATGAACCAGTTCCAGAATCAGCGATTATTACAACTTTAGATGAAGCGAGAGAATTTGTGGCTGAAATAGGATATCCGGTAATTGTTCGTCCTGCCTTCACTATGGGGGGAACAGGTGGAGGTATCTGTTACAACGAGAAAGATTTAGAAGAAATCGTAAGTAGTGGATTACACTATTCACCAGTTACTCAATGTCTATTAGAAAAATCTATCGCTGGATTTAAAGAAATTGAATACGAAGTAATGCGTGACTCTAACGATACAGCGATTGTTGTATGTAACATGGAAAACATTGATCCTGTTGGGATTCACACAGGGGATTCAGTAGTAGTAGCACCTTCTCAAACATTAACAGACAGAGAGTACCACATGCTACGTAATGTATCATTAAAAATTATTAGAGCTTTAAAAATTGAAGGTGGATGTAACGTACAACTTGCACTTGATCCAGATTCATTCAAATACTATATTATCGAAGTTAATCCAAGGGTATCACGTTCATCAGCTTTAGCATCAAAAGCTACAGGATATCCGATTGCGAAAATTGCAGCGAAAATTGCTGTAGGATTAACTCTTGATGAAATTATAAACCCAGTTACACAAAATTCGTATGCTTGTTTCGAACCAACACTTGACTATGTAGTAAGTAAAATCCCACGTTTCCCATTTGATAAATTTGAAAATGCGGATAGAAAATTAGGAACACAAATGAAAGCTACTGGTGAAGTAATGGCGATGGGTAGAACTTATGAAGAAAGTTTACTAAAAGCTATTCGTTCATTAGAATATGGTGTGCACCACCTTGGACTACCTAATGGAGATGATTTCACATTAGAAGAAATTATTGACAAGATTAAACAAGCCGGAGATGAAAGATTATTCTTTATTGGAGAAGCTTTAAGGCGCGGACAAAGCACAAAAGATATTCATGATATTACAAAAATTGACATGTTCTTCCTAGAGAAAATGCAAAATATCATTGATATCGAACATGAGTTAAAAGACAATGTTGGAAATGTAGATTTACTAGAATATGCTAAAAAATACGGATTCTCTGATAAGGTAATTGCCCATAGATGGGGAGTGACAGAAGATGATATCTACAACCTTCGTCAAGAAAATAAAATAACACCAGTATTCAAAATGGTTGATACATGTGCAGCTGAGTTTGTTTCAGAAACTCCATACTTCTATTCAAGTTATGAACAAGAGGAAGAATCAATCGTTAGCGATAAGAAAAAAATTGTTGTCCTAGGATCTGGTCCTATCCGTATCGGACAAGGTGTAGAGTTCGATTATGCTACGGTTCATGCAGTAATGGCGATTAAAGATGCTGGTTACGAAGCAATCATTGTTAATAACAACCCAGAAACAGTTTCTACAGACTTTACAATCTCTGATAAACTGTACTTCGAGCCATTAACTGAAGAAGATGTTATGGCGATAATTAATCATGAAAATCCACTAGGGGTTGTAGTGCAATTTGGTGGACAAACAGCGATTAACCTAGCAGCTAAATTAGAAAAACACGGCGTGAAAATTCTAGGTACTGCTTTAGAAGAAATCGATAATGCAGAAGATAGAGATAAATTTGAAGAATTATTACATAAACTAGATATTCCACAACCACTTGGAAAAACTGCATTTGATGTAGAAACAGCAGTTAAAAATGCAGAAGAAATTGGATACCCTGTATTAGTAAGACCATCATACGTACTAGGTGGACGAGCTATGGAAATAGTATATGAAGAAGCTGAATTACGTCGTTATATGAAGACAGCTGTAAAACTTACACCAGAACACCCAGTACTAACTGACAGATATTTAGTAGGTCGTGAGATAGAAGTAGATGCTATTAGTGATGGTGAAACAGTAATTATTCCAGGTATTATGGAACACATCGAAAGAGCAGGGGTTCACTCAGGTGACTCAATAGCGGTATATCCACCTCAAACCCTAACAGAAGGTGAAAAAGCTAAGTTAATAGAATATACAATTAAATTAGCAAAAGGATTAAACATCGTTGGATTATTAAATATTCAATATGTAATAAGTAAAGGTGAAGTATTCGTACTAGAAGTTAACCCACGAAGCTCAAGAACTGTACCATTCTTAAGTAAAATCACAGGAGTTCCAATGGCAAAACTTGCTGCTGGAGCTATCATTGGAGAAACTCTAAAATCTAAAGGATATGAAACTGGATTATTACCAGAAGCACAGAATGTTTACACTAAAGTACCGGTATTTAGTTTCCAAAAACTAAAAGATGTTGATACTACTCTTGGACCTGAGATGAAATCAACTGGAGAAGTAATGGGAAGTGATAGAACTCTAGAAAAATCACTTTACAAAGGACTTCTTGCAGCAGGAATCAAAGTAAGTGATCAAGGAAATATCTTATTCACTATTAGTAATGATGATAAAGAAGAAGCATTAAATATAGCAAAACGATTCTTCGATTTAGGATATAACCTATTAGCTACAGAAGGAACAGCTAAGTACTTAGATGAACATGGATTAAGAGTTACTCCAGTAGGAAAAATTAATCAAAGTGATTACAGTGTACTTGATGCTATATATAATGGAGATGTGGATGTAGTAGTAAATACTACTTCAAAAGATAAAGATGTAACAAAAGACGGATTCAAGATTCGCCGTGTAGCGAGTGAGCAAGAGGTTGTATGTTTAACATCATTAGATACAGCAGATGCGCTACTAAAAGTATTAGAATCAATATCATTTGATATATTACCACTATAAAATAAAAAATGATGAAGAAGGGGAAATTTTTTCCCTTCTTCTTACAGAAGGAGCATTTGGATGGATACTTATTTAGCAACAGTAATTAGTAATGAACAAATTGCAGATAAAATATTTAGAATTGAATTGCAGGGTGATGTAGTTGAAGAAATGAATACACCTGGACAATTCGTAAATATTAAAGTTAGCAATAGTTATGAATTTTTATTAAGAAGACCTATTTCAATTTGTGAAATTAATAAAGAAAAAAATACATTTGTCATGGTCTACAGAGCAGATGGAGCAGGTACTAAGAAAATATCTGAATTAGAAGCCGGTGATTTAGTAGATGTATTAGGACCATTAGGAAAAGGATATGATGTTTATACACTAGAAAAAGGGCAAACTGCATTGCTAGTAGGTGGAGGAATTGGAGTTCCACCGTTATATGAATTAGCAAAGCAATTTAGAAAACAAGGGATAAACACAGTACATATTTTAGGTTTTAATAATGTGAAAGATGTGTTTTATGAAGAAAAATTTGCAGAGCTTGGTACAACTTATGTTGCTACTGCTGATGGAAGTTACGGAGAAAAAGGTTTTGTTACTGATGTTATAAAAAATTATAAAGTTGACTATGATAAGTATTATAGTTGTGGTCCATTTGCTATGTTAAAAGCATTAACTAAGATGGATGAAGAAAAGATGGGGTATATTTCTTTAGAAGAAAGAATGGCTTGTGGAGTAGGTGCATGCTATGCATGTGTTTGTGAAAAAATCGATGGTTCGATCTCACGTGTATGTTACGATGGACCTGTATACGATTCGAAAGAAATAGCATTATAGGAGGAATTTATGAGCGAAAGATTACGAGTAAAATTACCAGGATTAGATTTAAAGAATCCTGTAATGCCTGCATCAGGGTGCTTTGCATTTGGTTTAGAATATGCTAACTTTTATGATTTAAGTAGACTTGGCGCAATCATGATTAAGGCAGCAACAAAAGAACCACGTTTTGGAAATCCTACACCACGCGTTGCTGAAACTTCTAGTGGGATGCTGAATGCCATAGGATTACAAAATCCAGGAGTTCATGAAATAATGGAAACAAAACTTAAAGAATTAGAAAAGTATGATGTTCCTATTATTGCTAATGTGGCAGGAAGTGAAATAGATGATTATGTCTATGTAGCGGAGCACATAAGTAAAGCGCCGAATGTTCATGCATTAGAGTTAAATATATCTTGTCCTAATGTTAAGCATGGAGGAATTCAGTTCGGAACAGATCCTGAAACAGCAAAAAACTTAACTAGAAAAGTAAAAGAGGTATCTAGTGTACCTGTTTATGTGAAACTTTCACCTAACGTTACCAACATCGTAGCGATGGCAAAAGCTGTCGAAGAAGGAGGAGCTGACGGTATTACAATGATAAATACCTTAGTAGGTGTAAGGCTAGATAAAAAGACTGGAAAACCAATAATTGCGAACGTAACTGGAGGATTATCAGGACCTGCGATTAAACCTGTAGCTATAAGAATGGTTTATCAGGTGAGTCAAGCTGTAAACATTCCTATTATAGGTATGGGAGGAATTATGGATGAGTGGGATGTAATTGACTTTATCTCAGCTGGAGCGAGTGCGGTAGCAGTAGGTACAGCGAATTTTGCAGATCCATATGCTTGTCCAAAAATTATCGATAAGTTAGAAGCGGCCCTTGATGAACTAGGTGTAGAACATATACTAGAACTTCGTGGTCGTGCATATAAATAAAAAGGAGAAATATTATGAATAAAGATGTAATAATAGCGTTAGATTTTCCAACTTTGGAAGACACTTTAAATTTTTTAGAAAAATTTGGTGAAGAAAAATTATTTGTAAAAGTTGGGATGGAATTATACCTACAAAATGGACCTGTTGTTATTGAAAAAATTAAAGAATTAGGACATAAGATATTCTTAGATCTTAAACTACATGATATTCCTAATACAGTTTATGGTGCGACAAAAGGTTTAGCAAAATTCAAAGTTGATATTCTTACAGTACATGCTGCAGGAGGTTATGAAATGCTTAAAGCAGCAAAACGAGGAATGGTCGAAGGCGGTAGTGTAGATACTAATGTAATAGCGATAACACAATTAACTTCGACATCAGAAGAAGCGATGAAAGACGAGCAACTAATTGCTGTATCTTTAGAAGAGAGCGTAATTAATTATGCTAAACTAGCTAAAAAAGCAGGACTTGATGGAGTAGTTTCATCAGTTTGGGAAGCAAGATTAATTAAAGAAAACTGTGGAGATGACTTCTTAAAAGTAACTCCAGGAATAAGATTGGAAACAGATGAAGTTGGAGATCAAAAACGTGTAGCAACTCCAACTGTTGCTAACGAAGAAGGAAGTACACATATCGTGGTTGGTCGTTCTATAACTAAATCGCAAAATCCACTTGAAGTTTATAAACTTATTAAAAGTCAATTCGTAAAATAATATTAGACATACAGCTAACATAAAGGAGAAGAACATGGCATTAGAAAGAAAAATAGCAAAACACTTATTAGATATTGAAGCAGTGGCATTAAGACCAAATGATTATTTCACTTGGACATCTGGAATTAAATCACCGATTTACTGTGATAACAGAATTACAATGTCATATCCTGCTATTCGTCGTGAGATAGCAGCTGGTATGAGTGAAGTAATTAAAGCTAAATTTCCAGAAGTAGAAGTAGTAGCTGGTACTGCAACAGCAGGTATTCCTCATGCTGCATGGGTAAGTGAAGTATTAGATTTACCTATGATCTACGTTAGGGACTCAGCTAAAAAACACGGTAAAACAAATCAAATCGAAGGTAGATTACTAGAAGGACAAAAAGTTGTTATTATTGAAGATTTAATCTCAACTGGATTATCTTCATTAAAAGTAGCCAAAGCTTTAGAAGAAGCTGGGGCAGTAGTCTTAGGAGTAGTAGCAATATTTAGTTATGAACTTAAGAAAGCACAAGATGCCTTTGCAGCAGATAAAGTAGAGTACCACACTTTAACTAACTACAACTACTTAATCGAAGAAGCTGTAGTGAGTGATTATATTAAACAAGAAGATGTAGAAAAACTTCTTGAGTGGAGAAATAATTTATAATAAAAGTTCTTTATCGGATTGAGATTAGTTTCAAGGAAATAAAGTAATATTAAAGATGTAGCTTAGATGAAAGTTTTAAGATACATCTTTTTATATTATCATTTTTAATTTGATAGCGATTATCAATGGCTTATGATATAATTATATTAATAATATAAGGTAGTGAGGTAATGAGAAATGGATAATATTATTGATGTGAGTATACCAGTTGCACAAGTTGTTGATAAACACCCAGAAGTATTGGATATTTTAGTAGATTTAGGATTTAAACCTTTGGCTAATCCTATTATGAGAAATACTGTAGGAAGAAAGACTTCACTTAGAATGGGTTCGAAGCTAGCAGGAATTAAACTTGAAACAATTATTGCTACATTAGAAGCTAATGGATATGAAGTAGTAGGATTAGACTAATGGCTACAAAGAGAATTGAAGTATTACGTGATATACTATTACGACTTCATAATGGAGAATCTGCAGAGTCAGTACAAGCTGAATTTGATGAGCATTTTTCTGGAGTATCTGCGATTGAGATATCTTTAATGGAGCATGAGCTTATAAATTCAGATTCTGGCGTAACTTTTGAAGATGTAATGAAGCTATGTAATGTACATGCTAATTTGTTTAAAGGTGCGATAAAAACTGTTGAAGTTGAAGATAGTGAGCATCCAGGACATCCTGTACAAGTGTTTAAACAGGAAAATTTAGCTTTAAGAGCTGCAATTATTCGGGTTCGTCGAATTCTAGATAACTATGCTAAGCTCGATGATGGTGACACAAAAGTAGCTGTTTTAAAAGGATTGCTTCGTCAGTTGCAATTATTAGGACAATTTGATATTCATTATAAACGCAAAGAAGAACTTATGTTTCCTATAATGGAGAGATATGGACATGATGCACCACCTAAGGTTATGTGGGGTGTTGATGATGAAATAAGAGATTTATTTAAACTTGCTAAAGAAGAAGCGGAAAAGCTACCAAATTCAGAGATAGATGTAGTTAAAGAAAAGTTTGAAGTTTTTGTTAAAGAATTTGAAGAAATGATCTTTAAAGAAGAGTCGATTCTTCTGATGATATTACTAGAAACATTTACTCAAGACGATTGGTTGAGTATCGCTAAAGATAGTGATACATACGGTTATGCAATAATTCGACCACAAGAAGAGTGGATACCTCATAGAGAAGATTTTGAAACTAAAATTACTAGTGAAGACAGTGAAGTAATAGAAGTAAGCGAAGGGGAATTAACGAAAGTAATTCAAACTCCTGAAGGAGAGTTCACTATTACCTATAAACCAAAAGAAGTTAAAGAAGAAACTTTAAATAGAGATACACCTCAGAAAATTGGAAATGGGTATCTATCATTAAATCAAATTGATTTAATATTAAATCATCTGCCTATGGAAATTACCTTTGTTAATAAAGATGAAGTTTTTCAATATTACAATAATCACTGTTCAGAAGAAGAGATGATTTTTAAACGTACGCCAGGACAAGTAGGTAGAAATGTAGAACTATGTCATCCACCTAAGTACCTAGAAAAAGTTAAAACTATAATGAAGAACTTGCGCGATAGGAAAAAAGACAAGTATGAAATGTGGTTTAAATCAGAATCAAGAGGGAAGTTTGTTCATGTCACTTATGCAGGTGTTTATGATGAAAATGGTGAATTTCAAGGAGTGTTAGAATATGTTCAGGATATAGCTCCTTATAGAGAAATAGACAGTGATTATTATAGGGGAATAGAATAATAAAGTAATTTAAATAGAGAAATCTTATTTTTAAAGTATCTATAACGTTATATACAGACCTAAAATAATATAAAATACTTTAGATACTCTTTAAAATAAATTAGAAGTTAAACCTGCAGAGTGGATAAAATTTTGGCTCTTTGTCAAGTACGGTTGATTTAGAAAAATAGGGAGGAAACTACACTATATTAAGTGACCTAGATTTTTCCCTATTTTTTCGTTTTAATTTTATTGTTTTCTTTTTAGCGAGATTTGAGTTATATTATAATGAAAAATCTTATAATAGAATAACTGAAAAGACAAACAATTATTCTATGGAAACTAAATATATACTTATGGTATTTAAAATAAGAATAAATCCTAAAGAAACTAAGATAAGTAGTTCAATGTAATTGATTTATCTAATATATTAGATAAATATCAAAGGTAAATGTCAATATCAAATTATTTTAAAAAAATTATAGATAGACACTATTTGTCCATTAAATATGGTAAAATATAATTGTTGAAAAGATTAACAAATAAAAATAGAGTGAGGTTAAAGTTATGTTAGAAAATAATAAAGAATCAAAACTTTTAAAAGATGCTATAAAAGAAGTATTTGAACATGAGTTACTAGAAAAAGGAATGTCTAAAGATAGATTTGATGAAGTAATAAATGATAAAAATATTTTTTTAGAGATATTTAGTCCTTGGCACCAGGATAAAGGTGAAGAGCTAATTCAAGGTTTTGTAAATAATGTCAAAGATGATAATTCTACTAATGATTTTTCTTGGTTAGATATTTTAGATGATGATGAAAGATGGAAGCAATTTAAAAAAGAAAAACCGGAGTGGACAAAATTAGAAGATAAAAATAAGAATTTGAATATGAGATACCAGATTCCAACACATTTTCATGGAGATATTAATGGAGCTATTATTTTTCATTGCATGGAAAATCCAAGAGGATATCTAGGAGGCTATGGAGATAATCAAATTGATAGTGGATTTGGGGTAACAAATTTAAAGGGATATTATGGAAAATCTTATAAATTGTTAAATGAAGATAAAAGTAAAAGAAAAACAATTAAAAAAATAAAAAATATTTTAAAAACTTATACAGAAGATAAAGATATTAAAGAAATTATATATGAGAGATATCAATTAAAGGGAGATGTAAAACAAGACATTTTATCAGAGTACATTAAAAATATTATCTATAGTGATACAGAGAGTGCCTTAGGTCGTGAAATTAAGCATATGTATAGAAAAAATGAAAATGAAGAATTTTGTAATTTTGACTTTGTAAATGAAGGGCAAAAAAGTAAAAAAATGTTATTAAAAGACTACTACTACTTAAAAGAATATTATTCTCATCTTATTCAGACGAATCAAGAATTAGATTTTAAAAAATTAAAGGATATGAAAGGTAAAGTTACAGCTATTGCTAATAGAATTTGTAATTTAGAAATTTATCCTTTTTCATGTGCTCAGCCAGAATTAGGTGAGGAGGGTGTTGGAGAGAAGATTCTTCTTCATTCAGATTTATCTCGTTTGGGAGCTTACATTGTATTGAGAAGAATTTATATGTATTTAAGTATAGAGGAACACAATGAAAAGCCAATTTTTGTTTTCCGTAAATATAATATGGCATGGGAGAAATTATTTAGAAGTATATTCTCTGAAATAACTGCCGATGATTACAAAACTGAAAAAGTCTTGAAGATACTAGAAGAAATATTTTTTTATTGTCAGTTACGAACTGTAGGTGGAGGTATTACATCCGGGAATGTAATTTCTGTTCCCAATTATAAGAAATATTTAGAATCGAAGTTAGATCCATTAAAAAATGAATTAGAAGAATTAGATAAAAAGTATAAAAAATGGAAAGAGGAAGCTTTTAAAGAAATTTCAAAATTATTACCTAGAATTGATATTAGTAAAGTTACTAAAAGAGGTACCGGTGATTAACTATGAATTCTCAAGAAAGACTAATAACAATTTTTCTTCGCCTACAATCTGGGAAACGATTATCTAAAGCTCAATTAATTAGGGAGTTTTCTGTAAATCCAAAAACTATTCAACGTGATATAAGTACACTAAGGAGAATAATAGAAGAACAGCATCTTTCAAACTGTAAAATAGTATATGATAATTCAGATAATACCTATCGTTTTTTAGGAAAAACTACTTTTAATAAAAAATATATTTTGATTATTTCAAAGATACTTTTAGAAAATAGAGCATTGAATAAATCAGAGATGAATTCGTTGCTAGAAAGCCTTTTAGCATTACTTTCGAGTGAAGAAATGAAAGAGGTTAAATCTATTATAGAAAATGAACATTTTAATTATAAATCATTGACAAATGAAAAAGATAGAATTGAAACTGTATGGTTTATATCTGAGGCAATTCGAAGCAAACAAATGTTAGAAATAGACTACGCTGCTCCTCTAAAAGAAAAGAAAACTCATATCATTTTTCCAGTTTCTTTATACTATGATGCTCATTATTTTTATTTAGTTGCTTATCATCTAAAATATGAAAATTATACAACTTTTCGAATTGATAGAATAAGTAGTTATAGTAAATCTAATGAAAAGAAACCAAACATATCCTATGGGAAAATGTATAGAGATGGGGATGTTCGTAATAAAAAAGTTGATGCTTTTGAAGGTAGTAGTGTTAGAATTACTTTGATATATAAAGGGAATTCAGAAATTATTTTAGACAAATTTCCAAATCATACAATTCTTTCGGAAGAAAAAGATGAGATGAAGATTCAAATCGATACACAATATACTCCAGGACTTAAAAGATGGATTTTAGGGCAAGGTGGAGAGGTGACTGTATTAACTCCTCAAAAGTTAGTTGAAGAGTTGCAAGAAATACTTGAAAAAACATTAAAAAATTATAAAAAATAGAAGAGGTAGACAAAATAAGTCTATCTCGTTTTTTATAATAGAGATATAAAAAGTGAAAGAAGGAAGATAGAATGAGAAAAGTGGAAATAGAAAAAACTTTTGAAATTGAATTACTAACTAATATGAATGAAGTAATAGAATTTCATAATAGACATTATGGAGGACAGATGATTGTATTATCTCTATCAGATATAAAAGAATTGGTTGAAGGAAAATTTTTTGCTTGGTCAACCGGGCAAGGGGAATATTCGGAAGTATTATATTTAGATGAAGAAGCGAAGGAAGTAATTAAGAAAATAGTATAAGGAGAATTTTTATGTCGAAAAAAAATATTATAGATTACAAAGTTAGCCGTCAACTAAAACTTGCATTAGAAGTACTAAATAATCGTATTCTTGAAAAAGAGTATAAAGTTATTGAAAGCCAAGATATTTTATTCAGCATACTAGATGTTTGTGATACAGGTATGGGTTATGCTTTAGGGTATTATTCTTTAACAAAAAGTAAATTGTTAAAGGAGTTTTCTAACGGGAAAGTTATTGATGGAAGAAATCGATCTTCTATAGAAGTTGATGAATTAAATATACTTTCTAGAAGAAGGATAATTAACGATATTATTACTTCTTCACCGATAGAAATTATTAAAGAACCGTCTTCTTCATATTATCTTGCAGAATGTAATACTTTTCCAATATCTGAATATATGAAATCTATTTTTGATTTTGCAGAGGAGATGCGGTTACAAAATTCGCCTGATGGTGTTATTGATTCATATTGGATACTAAATGGAATTTCTCAAGAAAGGGAAACAAACGCAAATCAACTTATTTATAAACAATATCTATTAACAGGAAATATTCATACAGAAGAATTTTTACTAGGTGTATTTAAAAATTCTAAGTTTTTGTATAAGGATTTTTCTGACGGAAAACTTGAGAGGGAAAAAGCTTCAAAAATAAAAAAAGAATCTCAAATTTCTGTTAAATTATCTAATCCTGATTACTCATTATTAAATGATATTGCTACTGATATAACTTTAAAAGCTAAAAACGGTGAATTGATGGATGTTATTGGACGAGATGAAGAAATTCGTAAAGTAGAGATGGTTCTCACACGTAGAGATAAAAACAACGTTATTTTATTGGGAGATGGTGGTGTAGGTAAGTCAGCAATAGTTGATGGAATAGCAATGCGTATCGCTAAAAATGAGATTGTATCGCTTAAAGGGAAGAAAATTTTGCAATTTAGTCTAAACGATTTAAAAGCTAAAATTGGAGGAGTTACTAGTGAAGGAATTATTAAATTCATTGAAGAGATGAAACGAGAAAAAGATGTAATTTTATTTATTGATGAGATTCATATGTTAGGAAGGGTTAAACATATAATGGATGCATTTAAACCCTTAATGGCACGTGGAGATTTTCGAATTATTGGTGCTACAACACCGATGGAATGGAAATTATATATCTCAAGTGATACTGCACTAGTCAGACGTTTTGAAAAAGTAATAGTAGATGAACCAAGTATTGAAGAAACTATCAATATTGTTAAAAATGTATCGTCAGTATATGAAAACTTTCATCGCGTAAATTTTGAGGAGAATACTATTGAGTTAGCGGTAAGATTAGCTAAGAAATATCTAAAGGGAGAGAAACTGCCAGATTCTGCATTTACAGTAATCGATAATGCAGGGGCTTTGGCTCGAATTGAAGCGAATCAAGACATTGTTATGATTAGAGATTACAGAAATGAAGTAAATAAATTAAAGAAACAACTAAAAGAAGCGGAATCTATAGAATATAATGAAGCTGCTGTTGATGATATAAGAAAAAGACTTGAACTTAAAGTTAGAGATTTTCAAAAAGAACGCAATAATTTAACTTTTAATAATTATGAATTTAAAATTACAAAGGAAGATATAAAAAAAGCAGTAGAGCAAAAAGCTGGTGTTAAAATCAGAGAGAAAGATTTGAAAGTTGGTAAAGATGCAGATGAGGAAGAATTAAGTAGACTTTCTAATTTGAAGAGTATCTTAGCAACGAAAGTTATTGGACAAATGGAGGCTACAAATACCATAGCAGAGGCTGTTATTCGTTCAAAAACAGGCTTCAGAAATCCTAAACGTCCTATCGGAGTTTTCTTATTTTTAGGTACTAGTGGAGTCGGAAAAACAGAAACAGCGAAAGTATTATCGGAAGAATTAACAGGTTCAGTTGATG
Source organism: Gemella haemolysans ATCC 10379 (assembly GCF_000173915.1). Taxonomy (NCBI): domain Bacteria; kingdom Bacillati; phylum Bacillota; class Bacilli; order Caryophanales; family Gemellaceae; genus Gemella; species Gemella haemolysans. Next base: position 56,195 of record NZ_ACDZ02000011.1, read on the forward strand.
ATCTTATTCGTTTAGATATGTCGGAGTATCAACAAGAACATGAAGTAGCAAAATTAATAGGTGCTCCTCCTGGCTATGTAGGTTTTAGAAGTGGAGGTATTTTGACAAGGGCTGTAAAAAATAATCCAAAATCTGTTGTGTTGTTAGATGAGATTGAAAAAGCACACCCTAGAATTTATGATTTAATGTTACAAGTTTTTGATGATGGAATTTTAACGGATGGTATGGGTGAGAGAGTAGATTTTTCAAATACAATTATTATATTAACTTCAAATTTAGGTTCAAATTTAATTAGAGAGGAGAAGAAAGTTGGCTTTGCAAAATATGGAATGGAACAGATAATTCAAGAAAAAACCATGAGAGCAATTAATAATTTTTTCCGTCCAGAATTATTAAATCGTATAGATGAAATCGTAACCTTTAAATCCTTCACAGAAGAGTCAATATTTAAAATTACTAGCTTATTACTTGAAAAAGAAGTAGAAATCGTTAAGGAAAGTGGCTATGAATTGAAGTTTACGAAGGAGGCAGTTAGATTTCTTGTTAAAACAACTTATGATTCAGAAAAAGGAGCCCGAGCAATTCGGCGAGGAATTACTAAGCTAATAGAGACACCTTTATCAGAGTTGATTATCAATAATTGTATTAATAAAGGAGACAAGGTAGTTGTGGATTCTGATGGATTTAAATTGTTATTTGAAGTTATTAAGTAAAGGAGGATAATTATGGGACTTTCTTATGGACCACAGTATACGTGGACAAATCACTTTGAAAAAAGAGCTCAGGAACGTTTTGGAGTAAATGAGGAACGACTGCCAAAGTGGATTGGTAGGCAAATCGGTAGTCTAACAGTTTATGATTCTAATGTAGAGCAACGACCAGAAGAAAGAAAATATGTTTCTGCCTATGGAGTTATTTTTGTATGTAATACAGTTGAACAAAAATTTATTACTTGTTATGAAGCGAAAGATATAATTTTTGAAGGGAAGAAGGTAACAATTCATGATTATAATGTAGATTTATTTAGGGACGAAGTAGAAAATCTAGCAAGAAAATATTGCTTAAAAGATGCTAAGGAAATGTTATGTAGTGTAGAGGAACATCTACATAAGTTTCAGGAAATTTCTCAAAAATTAATCTCAGGAAGATTGACAAAGTATAACTATAATCTTATTACTAACTTAATTGATGAGTTTCATGTAATTAAGTCTGCAATGAGAGTTATAGAAACTAAACGTGATGATTTTAAAATTTAATTTATACATTTGAGTTTTCTAATAGCTATTTTAAATCTGGTATTTGAAAAGAAATATACATTAGTTTGCTAATATGTTATAATTATAAAAAATAAAATGGATGTAATTTTTTTAAAGAGAAAAAATTAATGAAGGATTTTAAAAGTATTTATCAAGAAGAATATGAAAAACTTAATAAACAACAGAAACAAGCAGTCGATTCAGTAGAAGGTCCAGTGATGGTTATTGCTGGTCCTGGTACAGGGAAAACCCAAATTCTTTCTCGTCGTGTTGCGAATATCTTAACTAATTATAACACTACCAAGAAGAGATTAGTGGTGTAGTGTCTGTAAATGAATTAAGAGAATATGGTCAACAACTACTTAAGAATCTTTACGAGAACTATATCCCTAATAGTTTAAAAGGTGAAAATGTTAGTTTAGAGAAAGAGATTAATGTTAGGTTAGAAGGAAATTACTTAATTAATGGTATTATAGATAAATTAGAATATGATAATGATATAATCAGAGTAGTAGATTATAAGACAGATTCAGCAGAACAAGGATTAAAAAAACTTGTGTTAGGTCGTAGTTATTGGCGTCAAGCCGTATTTTATACTATAGATAATTTCTATATATTCAATTTTAGATTGTTATAAATAAAATTAATATATGTATTAAATTAAATCAAAAAGCACTTTTCTAGATGCAGAATAGTGCTTTTTATGTTTATGAATATATTTTATCAAATACATTTTTTCTTAATTTTCTTGTTGCAAGAATCAACAGTACAATTAGTATTAGAGAATATATTATTCCTACTATATTTGCTGATGATGGCAGCATAGCAATTAAGAAGAATGTCGCTACATTAAGTAGTACTAATAATAAAATAGCTCCGAAAGCTAAAATAGTTAATAGGACTTGATTTATCGAACTACGATTAGCTAAATCTGTGATAGTGTTCCAGTTTAGATATAATTTTTTATAGTCGCTTGTATAACTATAGAAAGAAAAGACAAGACTTGAAATAATATAAGATATTATTGTTACAATTGCTAATATGATTGGTGTTTTAGTTATAATTAACATCATAATCAGAGCAAATAATCCAAATCCAAGTTGTAATAAGGTAGCTATTGCTAATTTAATTTTTAGATATTTTTTAAAATCTAATGGCAGAGATTTTAAAAAATAGTAATCTTGTTTTTCTAGTGATATTGCTATACTTGTAAAATTCATAGGATTAGAATTGATGTACAATGCTAACGTGAATCCTATAGTCATAGCTACTGGATAGAATATAAGTGGTAGTGTAATACCTCCGTGCTTTCTAATTTCTATAATCGGAATTACAAATATACCAAGTGTAATTATAAGATTAGTAAATACAGTTGACGAAATTGTACTGTTTAACATTAGTTTTACATTTCTCTTAATTAGTTTAGAAAATAGTGTAGTTGGTGTACTATTAGTATTTTCTTTAATTTTTACAGCTTTAGAACTAGATGTGTATGTATTACCTGATATTCTATATAAGTCTTTCATATATTTTCTTATTACAAATATATATGTAGTAAAGAAAGAAATAAGTGCTAAGATAATAGCTACTATTAAGTAAGTATAAGTCTTAGAAATATCTAATACGAGTATATTTAAAAATAAATCTCCTGAATAATCAGAATCAAAACTTTTAAAAGTATGAGCAAAATTAAATATGTATCCTGTGAAGAATATCAACGCGATTAATATTGTAGCTGCATTAACTTTCCCTTTATTCTTCTTAAAATTTGGGATATAAGTAATAAATGAAAGTAGTGTCATAATAGAACATATTAAAGTAATGATAAATGCAAAACTATATACTAATACGAAGAAAAGTTTTTGAATTGAAAACTCTGCATTTAATCCAATAATCAAGTTTATAACTATTAAAGGAGTAAAATTACTAATAACTTGTGAAAGTAGAGTGAACAATTTACTAAAAAATATTTCAGATCCTGTAACAGGTAAGTGAATAATTGCTAATGTATCATCACTTTCGTAAAACATATTGATAAAATTATTTAAAATCTGAATAAACACTAATAATAAAATAAAGAAAAGTATATTTCGATATCCCGGTCCAGAAAAGTTAAAACCACGAGAAAATATTGAAAATACAAATAAAATATTTAAGAAATTGAAAAAATTCATCATTAATACATTTTTAAAAAGATTATGTCTTATATCGCTCTTTCCACTGAATTTTTTTCTGTATTTTATTCTTTGAGGTGAAAAACTATAAAGAAGATTCGTTAAGAATAACTCTTTTATTACATTGAATCTCATATCTAATCACCACCTAAAATATTTGAATTTGAATTTTTTACTATATTAAGATAAATTTCTTCTAAATTATCTCCCTCAAATTGTTCTTTAAGTTCGTTAAGTGTACCGATAAAAACCAGTTTTCCCTTGCTGAGGATGCCTATTCTATCGCATAGATGTTCAGCGACCTCCAAGACATGAGTAGAGAATAGAACACTGTTTCCTTTTGTGGCATGTTCTTTCATTAAGTTTTTCAAGTCAAATGCAGCTTGTGGATCTAATCCTGTCATAGGTTCATCCATAATCCAAAACTTAGGTTCTGATAATAATGCCCCAATTACGAATACTTTTTGTCGCATACCATGAGAGAAGGAACTAATCTCTTGATGCCCAACGCCTATCAAATTAAATAATTTGCAGTACCTGTTAAGAATTTCATCTCTTGTTTTATTTTCTATTTCGTATATGCTAGCGACTAATGACCAATATTCAAAGGCTGATAATGTAAGAAACATATCAGGAGTATCAGGAACATAGCCAATTTGTTTTTTACATTCTAATCTATTATTTTTAAGAAGTAGGTCGTTGAAATAAATCTCTCCTGAAGTAGGTTCTAATATACTAACTAAAGATTTGATTGTAGTTGACTTACCAGCTCCGTTATGCCCGATAAGTCCGAATATTTCTCCATCATTAATGGTGAAACTCAAATTATCAACAGCACACTTTGTATCAAATTTCACGGTTAGGTTTTTAATTTCTATCATAAGTATCCCTCCAATGTTATCTATAGTTATATTATACTTGTAATCGTTTTAAACAACAAGGGGGATTATTAAATTATTTCTATAATAATAGTTGATGAGAATATAATAAATTGAAAATTTAAAAGTAGTAACAAGGAATACTTGAAAAAGTGACGCAAAATAATATATGCGAAACACCTGGAAGTGTGAATTAAAACTCTATGTATGATACACCTGGAAGTGTTTATTTATATTAGTAAAATGATACACCTGGTTAAGTGTGAAAATAGAATATGATAATAGCAAGTTAAAAAAGATATAAAAAATTTTAAAAAAGTGTTGACAAGAAAAAATAAAAGTGGTATTATTTAGTACGTGAGTGTTACGGCACTCTGTGTAAAGCCACTATGGCTTATAAAAAATTTAAAAACGTGATACACCTGGATAGGTGATTCACAAATTATCGAGGAAAGGAGGAAATCAGGAAAATGCCAACTATTAACCAATTAGTTCGTAAACCTCGTAAATCAAAAGTATCGAAATCAGATTCACCAGCACTTAACAAAGGTTACAACTCTCAAAGAAAGAAAGAAACTAACATTTCTTCACCACAAAAACGTGGAGTTTGTACTCGTGTTGGGACTATGACACCTAAAAAACCTAACTCAGCTTTACGTAAATATGCACGTGTTCGTTTATCAAACCAAATCGAAGTAACAGCATATATCCCAGGTATCGGACACAACCTACAAGAACACAGTGTTGTACTTATTCGTGGAGGACGTGTAAAAGACTTACCAGGGGTACGTTACCACATCATCCGTGGAGCTTTAGATACTGCAGGAGTTAACGACCGTAAACAAGGACGTTCACTATACGGTGCTAAAAAACCAAAAGAGAAAAAATAATATAAGATAAAAATTTGATAAAAAGAATTCGTGAAAGGAGGCAGACACTATGCCACGTAAAGGTCCAGTTGCAAAACGTGACGTTTTGCCAGATCCAATTTATAACTCAAAATTAGTTACAAAATTGATTAACAAATTAATGCTAGATGGGAAACGCGGTACAGCACAAAGAATTTTATATTCAGCGTTTGATTTAATTAAAGAAAAATCAGGACGTGATGCTATGGAAGTTTTCGAAGAAGCATTAAACAACATTATGCCAGTTCTTGAAGTTCGTGCTCGTCGTGTTGGTGGTTCTAACTACCAAGTACCAGTAGAAGTACGTGCTGAAAGAAGAACTACATTAGGTCTACGTTGGTTAGTTAACTATTCTCGTTTAAGAGGAGAAAAAACTATGGAACAACGTTTAGCTAATGAAATTTTAGACGCAGCAAATAACACAGGTTCAGCAGTTAAGAAACGTGAAGATACTCACAAAATGGCTGAAGCTAACAAAGCATTTGCTCACTATCGTTGGTAATTATAGGGTGAATATCAAGCTATTTTATAGCTTGAGTTTTTCACTATAAAAGACAAATTACTCAAAACATTTAAAAATTTATGAAAGGAGAAAATTGACTCATGACTAGAGCATTTTCTTTAAAAGATACTCGTAATATCGGTATCATGGCTCACATCGACGCAGGTAAAACTACTGCAACAGAGCGTATTTTGTTCTACACTGGGAAAATCCACAAAATCGGAGATACTCACGATGGTAACTCACAAATGGACTGGATGGAACAAGAACAAGAACGTGGTATCACTATCACATCTGCTGCAACAACTGCTGAGTGGAAAAACCACCGTATCAACATCATCGATACACCGGGACACGTAGACTTCACAGTTGAGGTAGAACGTTCTCTTCGTGTACTTGATGGATCAGTAGCTGTATTAGATGCGCAATCAGGTGTTGAACCACAAACAGAAACAGTTTGGCGTCAAGCTACAACTTATGGAGTTCCTCGTATCGTATTCGTAAACAAAATGGATAAAACAGGAGCTGACTTCCTATATTCTGTAGGAACAATCCACGACAGATTACAAGCTAACGCACACCCAATTCAACTTCCAATCGGAGCTGAAGATTTATTCGAAGGTGTAATTGACCTTGTTGAAATGAAAGCTATTTACAACGAAGGTAGCGTAGGGGAAAATCTTGTTGTTAAAGAAATCCCAGCTGACTATCAAGATCAAGCTGAAGAATACCGTGAAAAATTAATCGAAGCTGTTGCAGAATTCGATGAAGACTTCATGGAAAAATACTTAGGTGGAGAAGAAATTACAATTGACGAGCTTAAAGCTGCAATTCGTAAAGCTACATTATCTGTAGAATTCTTCCCAGTAGTATGTGGATCAGCATTCAAATATAAAGGTGTACAACCAATGCTAGATGCAGTAGTAGAATACTTACCATCTCCATTAGACGTACATGCTATTAAAGGGGTTAATCCAGATACTGATGAAGAAGTAGAAAGACACTCTTCAGACGAAGAGCCATTCTCAGCCCTAGCTTTCAAAGTTATGACTGACCCATTCGTAGGGAAACTTACTTTCTTCCGTGTGTACTCAGGTATTTTATCATCTGGTTCATACGTTAAAAACTCAACTAAAGGTAAACGTGAACGTGTAGGACGTATCCTACAAATGCACGCTAACACTCGTAACGAAATCGCTGAAGTTTACGCTGGTGATATCGCTGCAGCTGTTGGTCTTAAAGATACAACAACTGGGGACACATTATGTGACGAGAAAAACGAAGTTATTCTTGAATCAATGGAATTCCCAGAACCAGTTATCCAACTTTCAGTTGAACCAAAATCAAAAGCTGACCAAGATAAAATGTCTACAGCTTTACAAAAATTACAAGAAGAAGACCCAACATTCCGTGCTGGAACTGACGAAGAAACTGGACAAGTTATCATCGCAGGTATGGGTGAGCTTCACTTAGACATCATCGTTGACCGTATGCGTCGTGAATTCAAAGTTGAATGTACAGTAGGTGCTCCAATGGTATCTTACCGTGAAACATTCAAACAAGCTGCACAAGTACAAGGTAAATTCACTCGTCAATCTGGTGGACGTGGACAATACGGGGACGTATGGATTGAGTTCACTCCAAATGAGCCAGGTGCAGGATTTGAATTCGAAAATGCTATCGTTGGTGGGGTAGTTCCACGTGAATACATCCCAGCAGTAGAAGCAGGATTAAAAGACTCTATGGCAAATGGGGTATTAGCTGGATACGAATTAATCGACGTTAAAGCTAAATTATTTGATGGATCATACCACGATGTCGATTCATCTGAAATGGCGTTCAAAGTTGCTGCATCATTAGCTCTTAAAGAAGCTGCTAAAAAATGTAACCCAGTAATCTTAGAACCAATCATGAAGGTTGAAGTTGTAATGCCTGAAGAATACTTAGGAGATATCATGGGAGACATCACTTCACGTCGTGGACGTGTTGAAGGTATGGAAGCTCGTGGTAACGCACAAGTAGTAAGTGCTTCAGTACCATTATCTGAAATGTTCGGATATGCAACTTCTCTACGTTCTTCAACTCAAGGACGTGGTACTTACTCAATGGTATTCGACCACTACGAAGAAGTACCTAAATCAATTTCTGAAGAAATTATCAAAAAAAATAAAGGATAATAAAAATTATTCTTTATAGTTGCAATTTTCGTTGTAACATTATAAAATATAGTTATCATAGAATGCTATGTGACTAATTATTAAAAAATAAAATTTTATTAACTTGAAGGAGACATTTTTAAAATGGCAAAAGAAAAATTTGACCGTAGTAAAACACATGCTAACATTGGAACAATTGGTCACGTTGACCACGGTAAAACTACTTTAACAGCAGCTATCGCTACTGTATTAGCAAAAACTTATGGTGGAGAAGCTAAAGACTACGCTTCAATCGATAACGCACCAGAAGAAAGAGAACGTGGTATCACAATCAACACTTCTCACATCGAGTACGAAACTCCAAACCGTCACTACGCACACGTAGACTGCCCAGGACACGCTGACTATGTTAAAAACATGATCACTGGTGCTGCTCAAATGGACGGAGCTATCTTAGTAATCGCTGCTACAGATGGACCAATGGCTCAAACTCGTGAGCACATCCTATTATCTCGTAACGTTGGAGTACCAAAAATCGTTGTATTCTTAAACAAATGTGATATGGTTGATGACGAAGAGTTATTAGAATTAGTTGAAATGGAAGTTCGTGAACTATTATCTGAATACGGATTCGACGGAGATGAACTACCAGTAATCAAAGGTTCTGCTCTTAAAGCTCTTGAAGGAGATGCAGATGCAGAAAAAGCTATCATCGAATTAATGGAAACAGTTGACGAATACATCCCAACTCCAGAACGTGATAACGCTAAACCATTCATGATGCCAGTTGAGGACGTATTCTCAATCACAGGTCGTGGTACAGTTGCTACTGGACGTGTTGAACGTGGACAAGTTAAAGTTGGAGACGTAGTAGAAATCGTTGGATTAACTGAAGAACCAGCTTCAACTACTGTAACAGGTGTTGAAATGTTCCGTAAATTATTAGATTACGCTGAAGCAGGAGATAACATCGGTGCATTATTACGTGGTGTTGCTCGTGAAGACATCGAACGTGGACAAGTTTTAGCAGCTCCTAAAACAATCACTCCACACACTCAATTCGTAGCTGACGTGTACGTATTATCTAAAGAAGAAGGTGGACGTCACACTCCATTCTTCACAAACTACCGTCCTCAATTCTACTTCCGTACTACTGACGTAACTGGTGTAGTTACTTTACCAGAAGGTACTGAAATGGTAATGCCTGGGGATAACGTATCAATCAACGTAGAACTTATTTCTCCAATCGCGATCGAAGAAGGAACTCGTTTCTCAATTCGTGAAGGTGGACGTACTGTAGGTTCAGGTGTTGTAACTTCAATCGTTAAATAGTAATTGAATTGAAACACATAAAGCAAGGTGAATTTCACCTTGCTTTTTTTATACTTAATATAGATTTACATAAAGTTCATATTTAATTGGAGATACTTGATAGTTTTTAAAAATTATATGTATTAATATTGTATTTTTACTGTAAAATCATTATTTTTTGTATTTTCATTAGAAAATACGTACTATTTTTAATAAATCCTTGCAGAAATTCTGTAAGAGGTGTATAATATGTTTAAAGGTAGTATAGGGGAAATAATATAATTTTATATATTATTAAAATAAATCCTAATTACTCTAGGGATATTGAGTAATAGTAAAAAGTCGAAGTTAAAAAATTAGCTTCGATTTTTTATTAATTATGCCAAATAGAGTTTTTAGAATTAGGTATAGATATAAGAATAATAGTATTTTGGATATATTATTTATAAAATTGCTATCATATATCATAGGTTATTAATTCCCTATTGTTCCTATAAAGTAAATAGCTTATAATAATATTACAAGTATATAATTTATCATTATAAGTTATTTAGGAAAAGGAGAAGATTGTGAATACTATAATTTATTTATTAGCGTTGATATTAATAGTCTTATTATTTATTTGTAGTTTAATTGTTATAAAATTTTTTAGAAATAAAGCAATTTGCAAATTATCTACCGGGATTAAAAAAGAGGAATTTATTATCAAAAAAAGTGGGAAATACTCTATTTGGATAAAAGATAAGAGGTATTCTTTTACTAACATTAGAGATTTAAGGATAACTGTTGCTAATAAAAATACTTGTGAAAAAAAATATTTAGAAGAAGTATTTTATAAATCTAAAGGTCTAGGGGTTATTTGGAGAAGAGTAGAATTTTATTGTTTTCAAGCTGATGAAGGGGAGTATATTATTTCATTTGAAAGTGATGAGAGATTTCGAGAGTCTATTTTTAATACTACTATCCAAGTTCGTAAGTATATATCTTTTTATAAGTTTGTGTTAGTTATTTTCGGAGTTCAGTTTCTTTTATTTATAATTAGTATATTACTAATTATTATTTTAAAAAATTTTAATTAATAAGTTTTAGTATATAATTGTTTATAGTATTTTTAAATAAATTAGTTTATTTTAGGAGAAGGAAGAATTAATGAATCAAAAAATTAAAGTATATTTTATAGGTGGCTTAGGCAGTAATTATTATTTCGCAAAGGATTTCTTTCAAGAGCTTGAAGTAGAAACTATTTTTTTAAATCCTTATAAAGAAATAATACAAGATAAAAAAGAACTTCAAAATTGGTTTAATGATGAAGTAAGAGATTGTGAAGAGGTTTATCTGATTGGTCATTCACTAGGTGGTGATTTAGCTAGATTTTTAGCATCACGTTGTCCGAAAATAACTAAACTTATTTTACTTGATGGAGGTTATTTGAATTTAGATGAAATTATGCCTCTTGAAAATGAGATAGAAGCGACAAAAGATTATTTTAGTCAGCATACTTTTTCAAATTTGGAAGAAGTTATAGCTAATGAAAAATCTAAGTCGTATTATTGGTCAGAAAATCTAGAAGAAGCATTAAGAAATTCTTATCGTTATAATAATACTTCTGACAAATTTGAATTAGATTTAGATTTTGAAAAAGTTTTTTATTTACTTAAATTACGTCGAGTTATTAGATCATATCAAAGAAATTTAGAATCAAAAGATGTATTATTTATAGCTCCAGCATATGAGGAAGAACCTGAATGGAGAAAGATATCACTAGATAAACTTCCGAAATATTTTGATGTTGAGTTAGTGGAAAATTGTGGTCATGAGATGTATATGAACCATCCTATTGAAATTGCTACAATAGTACATAGTTGGATTAATAAAAAATAATTTAATAAATTTATTGTTGATAAAAGAGGTCTTTAGAAAGTCTAAAGGTCTCTTTTAGCTATTTATAGAAAATATCATCCCGCTTAAATAGAGACAATAGATATCCATTATAATTTAATAATTTGACTTTACAAGTTATATTCTATATGCTTAGTATAATGCAATTTATTATTTATGAATAAAAATTTTATATTTTAAGGAGAAAAAATGTTTTTAGCTATTAATGAAATAAAGGATGCTAAGCTCAGGTATAGTCTTATTGTAGGATTACTAACACTAGTTTCTTATTTGATGTTTTTCTTATCCGGATTAGCTTTTGGATTGATAGATCAGAATAGATCCTCAATTAATCATTGGAAGGCGGATACGGTATTGCTTTCTTCAGAAGCAAATAAAACTATTGGTTTATCTAATCTGAAATTATCAGATAAAGAATCTTTATCTGCGGATAATGTTGAACCTTTTAGTCAGATGGTTACAGTAGCCGTGACAGAAAAAAATTCAAATGAGGTTATTAAACAAAAAGTCAGTATTTTTGGAGTTAACAATGGAAGCTTTTTAATACCCCCAGTAATTCAAGGAAGAACTTTTGAAGCGAAAAATGAAGTAGTGATTGAAAAAAGCTTATCTGAAAAAGAAGGATTTGCTATAGGAGATACTATTAAAACAGCAAATTCTGATACTGAATTAAAAATAGTAGGTTATACAGAAAAATCTAGATTTAATGTAGCTCCAGTCATATATATGAATATTAATGATTTTCAAGTGTTGAAATATGGTGATAATAAATTAATTGATAATCCTATAATTAATGCATTCGTAGTAAAAGGAGAATTAAAGGATTACGACAGTTCTATTTTCCAAAAAGTTAGTATAGCTGATTTTATTAATGAATTACCTGGTTATAGTGCTCAGATTTTAACGTTTGGACTAATGATAGGATTCTTAATAGTGATTTCTGCTATTATTATAGGTATTTTCATGTATGTACTTACTATTCAGAAAACACCTATCTTTGGTATAATGAAAGCGCAAGGAATCTCGAACGGAATCATTGGAATTTCTGTTTTATCGCAAACATTCTTACTTTCATTAGTTGGAAGTATACTGGGTTTGGTTGGAACATGGGGAACATCACTTGTCCTGCCATCAGCAGTACCATTTTTAGGAAATGGACTTTATTACAGTGTTATATTCGTTAGTTTGATTATTTTTTCTTTAATTGGAACATTATTCTCTGTTTTAGCTATTAGAAAAATTGATCCATTGAAAGCAATAGGGTAGGTGTCATATGAATGTGTTAGAATTTAAAAATGTAACTAAATCATATCAGGATGGAAATAAAGAAATAGAAGCTTTGAAAGAAACCAATTTTAAAATAGAAGAGGGTCAATTTATTGCGATTATCGGTCCATCAGGTTCAGGTAAATCAACTTTCTTAACTTTAGCTGGAGGTTTACAAACTCCATCTAAAGGTCAAATAATTATTAACGGAAAAGATTATACTAATTTGTCTGAGAAAGAAAGAGCAAAGTTACGATTTAACGATATTGGATTTGTTCTGCAGGCATCTAATTTGGTTCCATTTTTAACTGCAAAACAACAGTTAGAATTAGTTGATAGAATAAATAAGCGAAAAAGACAAACACTTCAAGATCAAAAATCTTTATTTAAAGAATTAGGAATAGATCATTTAGAAAATAAATTACCAAAAGACTTATCAGGCGGAGAACGACAACGATTAGCTATTGCTAGAGCTCTTTACAATAATCCGGCAATTATCTTAGCTGATGAACCTACAGCAAGTCTTGATTCAGATAGAGCGTTTGAAGTCGTAGATTTACTTTTAAAAGAGTGTAAAGAAAAAAATAAATCAATTATTATGGTAACACATGATAATAGAATGATTGAAAAATGTGATCATGTTTACCGAATGAAAGATGGTATTTTGACAAAAGAAAGATAAGATAAAAAATGTCTAAGTGAAATAACTTAGGCATTTTTTTGTTGATAATAAGTATAAGTTAGAATATAATTAAACTACAAATAATATATGTTATGAATATTAGGAGATGAATAATATGCTTTTACTAGGTGTAGAAAAAGAAAATGGATGGTTATTTGCAGAATATAGATTGACTTATAGAGTAGGTTGGGAGCACATTTGTAGAGGTGTTGAATTAGCTTACGATTACTATGATAATGTTGAAGTCCTAGTGGATGATAAAACAGCAAATATAAACTCAAAAGAACAAGTTATGGAATTAGAAGAAGCTGGAAAGATGACTATACGAGGTATTTCTAAAATAATAGGTGTACCATTGATGATAACTTTCTATAACCAACTACAAGTAGTTAGATGCTCAGTTGGGTGTGCTACAGAAGAATTTCAAGTAGCTGATTATGAAAAATTTAATAAGTCATTAGCTCAATATATGGATAGTCTAGAAATAGCTATGTTTAGATAAGAAGGATTTTTATTTTTAAAAGTCTTTTTTATTTTTGAATTATATATATTGTTTAAATAAATAATTGTATAAAGCATATTAATATGATACTATGAGTTAAGGTAGTTTATAACATTCTCATTATATTAATATATTAACTAATATTTTAAAAAAAAATAAAAATAGTATAGAAAGGAAGAAGATGAAGAATTTAAAGTTTGATGGAACTCAGTTAAAATATATAGCTATAATTGCTATGACAATTGATCATTTAGCATGGCTATTATATCCAGGTTTAGTTAAAGAACCAATACCAGTACTTATGCACATAGTAGGACGTTTAACAGCGCCAATTATGTGGTATTTTATCGCAGAAGGATGTTATTATACAAAAGATATTAAAAAATATTTCTTTAGAATTATGAGCTTTGCTGTTATCAGTCACTTTGCTTTTTGCTTCGGTTTAGGAATACCATTTGATATAACAACAGGAAGTATATTTAATAAAACGAGTGTCTTATTCCCATTGGCGATGTCGGTTGCATTAATCGCAATCTTTAGAAATGAGAAGATAAATAATACATTAAAGATTTTAGTAATTATTGTTTTCTGTTTATTAACGTTTGTAGCGGATTGGTCTTCTATAGCTCTAATGATGCCATTCTTTTTGTATAATCATAGAAATAATAAAAAACAACAAATACTTGATTATGTTATATGGATAAGTGTTTATGCAGCCATTTACATTATATTTATAGATGTATTTTATGGATTATTACAGTTTACAACTCTATTCTCTCTACCATTATTAATGAGATATGATGGTACAAGAGGAAAACATATTGGTTCTAAGTGGTTCTTTTACTACTATTATCCAATACATTTAGCTATTATAGGTATATTTAGAATAATATTATATGGAAATATTTCATTGGTACTTTAATGATAAAATAATATTTACAAGAAGTGTTTATTAAAGTTAGCACTTCTTTTTTTTAACTGTTATGTTATAATTAGAGTGACTATAATTATATAGTTATTTAGGAGGAAAGTATATGAAGAAAAATATTTTATTAATTTCAGTAGCAACACTGTTATCTATTGGTGTAGTTGGTTGTGGTGTTAATCAATCAACTGAAAATAAGCAGAGTGAGCAAAAACTAAAAACTGTTGAAGGACCAGGTAAAGATTTTGATTGGAATGCTAAAGTTTCACCTGAAGGTACTAAACGTACTTATATTGAGCAAAATACCGGAAAAAGTTTTGACCACGAGTTAACTGGATTAAAGAGAGCTCAGAGTAAATTAGAAGAAAAACGTAAAACCATAACTGATAAAAAAGTCCAAGAAGCACTTAAAGTTGTCGATGCTTTCTATGTAAACCAAGAAAATATCGATGTTATTGTTAAAGCAGCAGGATTCGATAATCAAAGAGAAATGTATAAAAAGGTTTGGAATGATTTAAAACAGTCCATGATTCCTTCGGAAGAAAATGTTAATTTTAAATATCAAAATATTAATTACGATATGAATGAATATGGTCCCATGATTCTAAAAGTTAATGGTAATGCTTATGGTAAGGCTGGAGCTTATGATTTTATAGATTATAAAGTTGAGGGTAATACTGTTTACTTATCTTTAATCGCCCCAACTATCGATACATATCAATACACGGTTAAAGCTACTTATAAACCAAACTACAAAACATTTTTTGAGCCGTTAGCTCAGATGAATGCAACAAGTAAAAATATTGCAGAAAAAGGATTTTCTAAATTTATTTTTTATTTAGCATCAGTTGATTTCAAAGGTGATGGATATGTGAATTTGCAAGGCATGGATTATTTGGCAAAAGAAAAACAATACCTTGCAATTCAAGTAGATGACTCAGGAAAAGTATCGATTGACAATGACAATCTATTAAATTTATTGCGTATAAAAATGGACTTAGCAAACCAAAAGAACATGGTTAAATTTAATACAACAAAAATATAATACAGAGGTTCCTTATTAAGATATTACTTAATAAGGAACTTTTTATACAGTTTGATATCAATATGTAGTAAATGATATCGAAATATAATACAATATTAGTGTGGGATTTACAATTAGAAATAGCATCTATAGAATTTTAAAAGTTGGAGAATGATTAGTATGAAAATATACAAAGAAAATATAGTACGATGTAATGAATTTTATAATAGTGATTTTTATAAATTTCTTAATGAAAACGATTCAGATTTTTTAGAGATAATTTTTACGGAGCTGTGTCTAGATGCAGATGAGTGTGATGAAGAATTATATATAAAATTAGGAGAGAAGTATAACTTAGAAAGAAAAGGAAAAAAACTTTTTGACTATGTAGATAACGAAAAAATAATATTATCTGCAGATGTAATATGTGGTAGAAAGCAACTAGTAAAAATAAATGATGACGTATATTCAAAATGGATTAAAGATTATGAAACTATAAGATCAAAATTAGATTTTCATTTTATATGGCCAAGACATAATCTACCAACAATTAATACGTACAGATATGCTATTTATAAAGATCGAATTGATTGTTTGCTATATGATTTAAAAATGTATTTTAATTGTAAAAAAACACCAATGGAGAAAGCCTATAATAATGGAACTACAAAAATTTGGTTGAAAAAATTTAAGGATTTTCCTGATTTTATTAATAAAATGAAATTTAATAATTATGTTGATGAAAATTATAATGTATTAGATATAGAAAAAAATGATGGTTCTATAATATTTGAATACATTCAAGGAAAAGAGTTAAATGATTCATTAGTAGGATATCTAAGAAATGTACTGGCTTTAAGTTAAAAATAAACTGTTTTCGAAAGGATAAAATGAATAATAAGGAAGAAAGAGTTCAATGTCAAAAGTTATGGGCAAAAAATAAATATCTTGTTTTAAGTCATTCAAGTAAAATATACTTAGAAATTAGAACGTATTTAAAGCAAGAAGAAGTATCCCAAAATAAAGTAAGTGAGCTTATAAAACAAGCTGTAAGTTTACCTGAAGATAAAGGGCAAGTAACGAATGCATTGCATCACGTTTGGGGATATTTTAAAAAATATGCGACAAAAGAAGAAAAAGAAAATTTTTTCGAAATGATTGAAGAATATCATAATAATAAATACAAAAAAGAAGTTTTAATAAAAGAAGTAAAATATCTTCTAAGTAAATATCCAAATAAGTATTTGGAAGAATCTACTTTTATCAATGGAGGACAAGATGAGACTTTGGCATGAAGAACTAATATCAAAATTACCAAGGCAACAACTTTTAGGTCAACATAGAGAGTGTTGTGCATTAAGAGGAAATGGTTGGGGTAAGAAACATGCAACGGTAGATTATGTATTTGAACATAAGCCATTTTTCCTTTTTAAGTATCATGAATTAATCATGCAGGAGATGAAGAATAGAGGCTATAATGTTAGTGAAGAATGGCTTGATAAAAATTATAGAGGAAAAGTTTGTTCTCCTCACAACGATCTAAAAGAATGTAAAATAAATAAGCCGATTTATAAAGAACATGATGCAGCATACTATGATGAGTGCATTGAAAATTTAGCACAAAAGGATATTTTTATCTAGTAGTAATAAGAAAAGATAGTTTTATTGACAATTAATAATAAAAGTAGTAATATTAATTTACTTGCAAACGCAAGTAAATTAAGAGGTGACAAATGAATAATGAAGAAGTAGTAAATAAATGGATAGCATTTCATAATAATATGAAACAAATAAGTACTGAATTAGAAGATGCCTTATCAAAAGGAGAGCATCCAATAACTTTAAATGAATACTATAGCTTACATTACTTGAATGAAACCGAAGGAAATATATTAAGAATGACAGATTTAAGTACTAAGATTTCATTAAGTTTAAGTGCAACATCAAGAATGTTAGCTAAATTTGAGAATACGTGTGGTGTAATAGAAAGATTTTCTTCTGCTGAGGACAAGAGAGGTGTATGTATAAAATTAACACCTAAAGGAAAAAAGTACCTAGAAAACACTACAAGTATAGTTACAGATGTATTAAATAGAAATAGTGATAAAATATAAAATCAGAATTTATTATTTTGATTTTTATATTTTACTAATGTACTTGTTTGTGCAAGCAAATATTTTTAATGAAAGTTTAGGAGAATTAAAATGACAAAATTAACAAATCAACCAGTAAAAGATAGAGCAGAACATAACGCGTATTTCCCATCGGACTATTCTTTGAGTATATATACGAGTCCTGTGACAAATTTTGATGGTTTTAAATTTGAAAACACGTATAGAGGTGAAAAGAATAAAATTTTAATGATAGCGTCAGATGAAAGATACTTACAAATGTCTAATGGAAAGTATTTTTCAACAGGGAATCACCCTGTAGAAACATTATTACCAATGTTACATATGGATGCTGCTGGATTTGAGATAGATATTGTTACTTTATCAGGAAACTCTGTAAAATTAGAGATGTGGGCAATGCCAGAAAAAGATGAAAATGTTATGAAGCTTTATAATAAATATATAGAAAAATTTGAGAATCCTGTTAAATTAGATAGAATTTTGGAGAATATTACTTCAGAAAATTCACCTTATTCAGGTGTCTTCATACCAGGTGGTCATGGTGCAATGATTAACTTGCCTGAAAGTAGTGAAGTAAAAGAGGTTCTTAAATGGGCAATTAAAGAAAATAAAAAAATCATAACACTATGTCATGGACCTGCTGCACTAATTTCAGGAAATATTGACGAATCAGAGTTTTTATTTAAAAATTATGAAATGACTGTTTTCCCTGATAGTATAGATGAGGGAGCAAACCAAGAAATTGGATATATGCCAGGAAAATTAAAATGGTTATTAGCTGAAAAGCTAGAAAGTTTGGGTGCGAAAATAGTAAATGAAGCAATAAGCGGTCAGGTTCATATAGATAGAAACTTAATAACTGTAGACAGTCCTCTTGCAGCAAATCAACTAGGAATTGTAGCTGTAGATGAGTTGTTAAAAATGGTAAATAAATAGAGGTGAAAAACTATGAAAATTTCAATTTTAAATTTAGCTCCATTAAGACAAGGAGAAAATTTTAAAGATGCTATTGATGCAATGGTTAAATTAGCAAAAAAGGCTGATGAATTAGGATATGAAAGATATTGGATTGCAGAACATCATAATACCAAAAGTGTAGCGAGTAGTGCGACACAATTACTAATACAACGTACATTAGATAATACAAAAAATATTAGAGTAGGATCAGGTGGTGTGATGTTACCTAATCATAGTCCATATATAGTTGCTGAGCAATATGGAACTTTGGAGACTCTTTATCCTGGTAGAGTTGATTTAGGTTTAGGGCGTGCACCGGGTACTGATTATAACACTGCGCGAGCTATTAGAAGAAATACTAATAGAGAGATGGATTTTAAAAAAGAAGTCGTGGAGCTATCTGGGTATTTTAAAGATACAAGGCCTGTTCATGCATATCCAGCTGCCGGGCTGGATGTTCCACTATACATATTAGGTTCAAGTACTGATAGTGCATATGTAGCTGCTGAGCTAGGCTTACCTTATTCATTTGCATCACATTTTGCTCCAGCTATGATGGAAAATGCAGTAGCAATTTATAGACATTACTTTAAACCATCAGAAGTTTTAAGTGAGCCGTATGTAATTTTAGGTGCTAATGCAGTTGTTTCAGATACTGATGAAGAAGCAAAAAGATTATCAACAACGCAGATTCAATCATTTTTAAATATTATTACAAGTAATCCTCAAGGTATGGTTCCTCCAGTACAATCGGAAGAAGCGGTTTGGAAAAATTATATTGCGACAACTAAAGTTCCACATTTTGGACCAATTGCATTTGAACATGATGAAATAGTTGATCATGAGAAAGCTGTCGTTAATCAGATGACAAAAATCTCATTTATTGGTAATAAGGAGACTGTGAAAAATCAGATTTTAGATTTAAAACGTAGGGTAGAGTTTGATGAATTAATGATAAATTCATATATTTATGATGAAAAAGCACAACACCACTCTTATGAATTATTAAAAGAGGTTATTGATGATATTAATGGATAGTCTATTGGTGAATTTAGAAATACTGCTTCTTAATTGCTAAAATTTATAATTTCTTAAAAACTAAATTGATGACAAAAGTAGATAATTAGTGTATTATGAAATCAAATAAACTTAATAATAGTAAAAAAGAGGTAAATTATGGAAAAATATCTAATTAATGACGAATTTGTCAATGTAAAATCAAGAATAGAAGAATATTTAGAAAAAAATAACATTCACCAATTTTTAAATATAAACCAAGGTGAATATGCAAAAAATGTTGATTTAGAATTAGAGGATATTCAATATGTAATATTTGGTAATCCAAAAGTAGGAACATTACTAATGCAAGATGACTTATATCTAAGTTTTAACCTACCACTTAAATTATTACTTATTAAGAGAGAAGATAAGACAGAAGTATTATATGAAAAACCTACTTCTTGGTTAAAAGAAGATCATTCTGATAGAATAAAAGAAATATTACCTAAGATGGACAATTTGTATTTAGATATCATTAAGCATTTAGAAGCATAATTAAGAATTGTTTATTTTAGATGAGAAAATTAAAGAAGGAGAATTGGGACTAATCTAAAAGTACTAGATTTTAAAAATAGTTTATATGGAAACTCATAGACGCAGTGGTTTATTGATATCTAAATTCGCTTAAAAAAGCTTTTTAGATATCTAATAAACTGTGCGGGGGTGACTCGAAAAAATCTTGTTTCTAAGAAATCACGATTTTTGAGTCACTCCCACTTCTTCTTTTTATTTGAATATAAATCTAAAACTGGTTTTATCAATGGTTATTGAGAGTATTTTATGATAAACTGTTATTAGTATACATAGGAGGTATGAAGAATGTTAAAAACAAATTTTTTAGATGTAGAATTATCTAACCCATTAATGAACGCATCAGGAGTGCACTGTATGACGACTAAGGAACTAGATGAATTAGCAACTAGTGAAGCAGGTGCTTTTGTTACAAAAACTGCAACTCGTGATTATAGAGAAGGTAATCCTGAGCCTAGATATTATGATACTGCTTTAGGAAGTATAAATTCAATGGGGTTGCCAAATAATGGTTTAGATTACTATTTAGATTATGTTATTGAACGCCAAAGAGCAGGTGCAAAATTACAGTTTTTATCTGTAACAGGTATGAGTTATGATGAAAATATTGCTCTATTAAAAAAAATTCAAGAGAGTGAATATGAAGGTGTGACTGAATTTAATCTATCGTGCCCAAATGTACCAGGAAAGCCTCAGATTGCTTATGATTTTGAACTTACAGATAAATTATTGGCTGAGGTATTCACATTTTTTACAAAACCTATTGGGGTAAAACTACCTCCGTATTTCGATATTGCTCATTTTGATGAAATGGCTAAAATTCTTAATAAATATCCTCTTACATATGTGAATAGTGTAAATAGTGTAGGGAATGGTTTATATATTGATTTAGATAAAGAACAAGTAGTTATCAAACCTAAAGGTGGATTTGGTGGACTAGGAGGAGAATATATAAAACCAACTGCATTAGCTAATGTTCGTGCATTTAGGGAACGCTTGAATCCTAGTATAAAAATTATTGGAACTGGTGGAGTTATAAACGGTAAAGATATATTTGAACATATTCTATGTGGTGCTGATTTAGTGCAAGTGGGAACAACTCTTCATAAGGAAGGAGTTTCAGTTTTTGCTAGACTAACTAAAGAACTTCAAGAAGTGATGAAAGAAAAAGGGTACTCAAGTTTAGATGACTTTAGAGGTAAATTAAAGGTAATAGAATAAATAATTAGCATATATATAGTATAAATTTTAATTAATGATGAAAATGTAAAAGAAAAAATAGATAACACTTGAAAATCATTTTGAAAATTGTTATTATATATTGTACAGACAAAATATAGCACATATAAAGGCAAGAATATGGCTTGCAAGTTTCTACCATCAGACCGTAAATTTGATGACTATGGGCATTCTTATTATAATATTATTACTTTGAATTAATTTTTAAAGTAACTATTTGTAGTAGAATTTTAAATCGCCTATAAGTAATTATAGGTGATTTTTTGTATTTATATAGTTATATTTGTCAAAAAATAATATATAAATAACTAAGGAGAAAAGAATCTTGAAAACTTTTATTTTAAGTTTACAGCACGTACTAGCGATGTACGCAGGAGCGGTAATTGTACCGATAATTGTTGCTGGAGGTCTAGGTCTTTCAGCAGAGCAAACAACTTATTTAGTGTCAGTTGATATTTTTATGTGTGGTGTAGCAACATTTTTACAAGTATATAAAGGTAAATTTACAGGAATTGGGTTACCTGTTGTTCTTGGATGTACTTTCACAGCAGTTGCACCGATGATAGCTATAGGAAATAGCTCAGGATTACCAACTATGTATGGAGCGATTTTTGTTTCGGGGCTAGTGGTAGTTGTAATAGCACCATTTTTTGCTAAGGTGGCTAAGTTATTCCCACCAGTAGTTACAGGTAGTGTTGTAACAATTATAGGTATTACATTAGTACCAGTTGCGATGAATTATATTGCAGGTGGACAAGGATCGAAAGATTTTGGAAATCCAAAAAACATAGTATTGGCATGTATTACGCTTGCAATTATTTTAGTAATTTATAAATTCACTACTGGATTTATTCAATCAATAGCAATTTTATTAGGTTTAGTATCAGGAACTGTTATTGCTAGTTTTATGGGAATGGTAAGTTTAACAGAAGTTACACAAGCAGGTTGGTTCCAACATCCAACACCACTTAAGTTCGCTAGTTTCGAATTCAATATAAGTGCGATTTTAACATTTGTTATAGTTGGAATAGTTAGTATGATTGAATCAACTGGTGTATATTATGCCCTAGGAAATATCTGTAATCAAGAGGTTAAAGAACCAGATTTAAGAAGAGGATATTTAGCAGAAGGATTAGCGGTTATGATTGGATCATTAGTAAATGCCTTCCCATATACTACTTATTCTCAAAACGTAGGACTTGTACAAATTTCAGGTGTAAAAAGTAAAAAAGTAATGTATGTCATGGTACTGTTACTTCTAGTTTTTGGATCAATTCCAAAAATTGGAGCTTTAGCTACAATCGTACCTCAACCAGTACTAGGAGGAGCGATGATTAGTATGTTTGGTATGGTACTTGCATATGGTGTGAAAATGTTAGGAAATACTGATTTTGCTAAACAAGAAAATCTTATGATAATTGCTTGTTCTGTTGGTTTAGGATTAGGTGTAACAACAGTTCCTACAGCATTTGCTCAATTACCAAGCTTTATCCGTATGTTTACTGATAGTGGTATTGTTTTAGGTACAATTGTTGCGATTGTAATGAATCTGATTTTTAATAGAAAATCAAAACTAAAAAACAACTAACTAATAGAGATAAGTATTTTTAATCTAAATACTTTAATTAGAAAATAGAATTATAATGAATGACTCAGGAAGAATAGATTTTTTAAATCATGATTTTTGAGTCGTTCATTTTTATTTATATATGGCTAAAAATCAATGTTTTTTGTGTACAAAATATTGTAGATGTAGTATAATTTAATAAAGGTCAATTTTAGTCAATAAAGGAGGTGCTCTTATGAATAATAGTAATATGACTGATATACTTGAACAATATATTATTGGCTTATTTAATGAGGCGTCAGAAGATCATATAATTATAAAAAGAAGTAATGTTGCACAAAAATTTGACTGTGTACCATCTCAATTAAACTATGTAATAAAAACAAGATTTACACCAGAACACGGATTTATAATTGAGAGTAAGCGAGGTGGAGGTGGATTCATCAGAATCACCAAAATAACTCTTCACGCAAATAAAGACTACATTGATTATTTAATTGAGACAGTAGAGAATGAGATAGTTGAAATAGATGAGGCTATTAGATTAGCTAAAATACTATTGGATAAAGAGTATATTGATAAATTTGATTATAATCACTTTATAGATAGTATAGAGATTGTTACAGCGGTTCATAATCAATTTTTAGATTGTATTGATGAAAATAGTGCTGAAGAAATGATTAATCAAACCAAAGCAAATATTAAGGATCTAACAATAAGATTTTTAACAAATATAAAATATAATAAAAGGGGATGATGTTATGTATATAAGATTTAATGAAACGGCCCTTATGGTATTAACAACAGCAAAAGAAGAAGCAAATGATTTTGGAGTTAAAGCTGTAGGAACAGAACATTTATTATTAGCTATGTTGAGTATGCAAAATACAATATCTTGCAAGGTGCTTAACAGGCATGGTGTTTACTATGACGATTTTAGAAAAAGTGTAGTAGACTTTTATGAAGCAGAATTAGAAGGAACTGATTTTTATCGTAATGTTTTAATGAAAATAGATTATACAAATGGAGCAGTTAGAACGATAGAAAATAGTCAAAGATATGCTGATGACACTTCTAGTTTTGTTGTTACTAGTGAACACTTGTTATTATCTTTACTTGAAGAAGAGACTGGTACAGCTGTACGTTTATTAACTGATAAATTAGGAATAAATGTCGATGCTTTGGTTGATGAATTATTTGATTTAGTGAAAAAGAACCATGCATTGGTATCTAAATTGTATGAAGGATTTAAAAAAATTACTGAATCTGAGAATAGTTCCTCAAAAACTAAAACATTAAATTCTTTAGCGAAAGATTTAACTAGAGATGCATTTAATAATAAACTAGATCCTGTATTAGCACGTGATAAAGAAATTACTCGTATGATCGAAATTTTAAATAGACGTACTAAGAATAATCCTGTATTAATTGGAGAACCTGGAGTAGGGAAAACAGCGATAGTAGAAGGTTTAGCAGAAAGAATCGTTTCACAAAATGTTCCTAGTAATTTATTAGGAAAGAGAGTAATGGTATTAGACATGGGTACATTACTTGCAGGTACTAAGTATCGTGGTGAATTTGAAGAAAGATTAAAAAATATAATTGCAGAGATTGAAGATGCAGGAGATATTATTTTATTTATAGATGAAATTCATACGATTATTGGAGCTGGTGGTAGTGAAGGGAGTGCTGATGCATCAAATATTCTTAAACCTGCCTTATCTCGTGGTTTAATTCAATGTATCGGTGCTACAACAACTGAAGAATATAGAAAATATTTTGAAAAAGATGCAGCCTTAGAACGTCGTTTCCAACCAATTAAGGTTGAAGAACCAAGTACTGAAGATTCTATTAAAATTCTTGAAGGACTACGACATAAATATGAAGAACATCATGATGTAGAAATATTAGATGAAGCTATTTGCTCAGCTGTAAAATTAAGCACAACTTATATCACAGACAGATGTCTACCTGATAAAGCAATAGATCTAATAGATGAGGCATGTTCTAAAGTTAAACTAAGATATTATAAATCACCAGATAAATTAAAAGAGTATGAAGATGAGCTTACTCGATTAAACAAAGAAAAAGACAGAGCTGTTATTAACCAAGAATTCGAAATAGCAGCTAAAAAACGTGATGAAGTTAATAAGGTAATTAGTAAAATCGAAGAATTCAAAATTTCTTGGCAAGACAGCTTATCAAAAGATAAGATTAAGATTACTTCTGAACACATAGCTGAAGTTCTTGCAGCTTGGACAGGAGTTCCAGTTACAAAATTAACAGAATCTGAAAGTGAACGTCTACTAAAATTAGAAGAAATTTTACATAAGAGAGTTATAGGGCAGGATGAGGCTGTAGTTAGTCTTGCCAAAGCTGTTAGAAGAGCAAGAAGCGGATTTAAAGCACCAAATAGACCAATAGGAAGTTTTATTTTCCTAGGACCTACAGGTGTAGGGAAAACAGAACTTGCTAAAAGTTTATCAGAAGCTTTATTTAGCTCAGAAGATAATATGATCCGTATTGATATGAGTGAGTATATGGAGCCACATTCAATTAGTAGATTAGTTGGAGCGCCTCCAGGGTACGTAGGGTATGAAGAAGTAGGACAATTATCTGAACAGGTTCGTCAAAAACCATATTCAGTAGTTCTATTTGACGAAATTGAAAAAGCTCACCCATCAATCTTTAATATCCTTTTACAAGTACTAGATGATGGACGTTTAACTGATGCATCAGGACGCGTAATTGATTTTAAAAATACAATTATTATAATGACTTCAAATGTCGGAGTTAGTGAACTTAATGATCAAAAATTTGTAGGTTTTGGAGGTAGTGATTCTATTAAGAATGATTATAAGAATGTTCAAAACACTATGATGGAAGCATTGAAAAAACAATATCGTCCAGAATTCTTAAATAGGATTGATGATATAATCGTCTTCAAAACTCTTGAAAAAGAAGAGTTGGAAAAAATTTCTGAATTACTAATTGATGGTCTATCTAAGAGATTAGAAGATAGAAATATCACTATTAAACTTACTAAAAAAGCAATGGCTAAAATAGTTGAAGATGGTAGTATAAAAGAATACGGAGCTCGTCCATTAAAACGAAGTATTCAAAAAAATATTGAAGATTTATTAAGTGAAGAACTGTTACAAAATCCTGAATTAACAGGAACTATCAATATTGATTATAAAAAAGATAGTTTTGTTGTAAAGAAGACTAAGAGGTAGTTATGGCTAAGGTAAATGTTAAATACGAATGTAATGCCTGTGGTTACCAAAGTTTGAAATATATGGGGAGATGTCCAAATTGTAAAAAATGGGCATCTATGGAAGAAGTAGTCGAAGCAAAAAAAGCGACAAAACATACAGAATTTGAAGTTAAAACAAACGATACGGAGCGTGTAGAAGCTGGGAAACTAAAATCAGTTTCTACACAGGATGTACCGAGGACTCTAACGGACAGTAGTGAATTAAACAGGGTCTTAGGTGGAGGAGTTGTAGGCGGATCATTAGTACTTTTAGGAGGAGATCCAGGTATTGGAAAATCTACATTACTTCTACAGATTTCAGCATACTTAGCAAAAGAACACGATGTACTATATGTAACTGGGGAGGAGTCAGTAAGACAGGTTAAAATAAGAGCTGATAGATTAAAGAATAATACAGATGAACTTTTTGTTTATGCACAGACTGATCTTAATTTAATATATCAAGTGGTAAAAAAAGTAAAGCCTCAGTTTTTAGTAATTGATTCAATTCAGACAATTTATAATCCTAATATGGAAAATTCTCCAGGTAGTATTACTCAGGTTAGAGAATGTACTCAACAATTGATGAAAATTGCTAAGAGTTTAAATATAGCAATATTTATAGTTGGGCATGTTACTAAGGAAGGAACTATTGCGGGTCCACGTATGTTAGAACATATGGTAGATACAGTTCTGTATTTTGAAGGTGAAGGTCAACATAGTTATCGAATACTTAGAGCGGTTAAAAACCGTTTTGGTTCAACTAATGAAATTGGAATTTTCGAGATGAAACATAGTGGATTAGAAGATTTAGCTAACCCGTCTCAAATGTTCTTAGAAGAAAGAAGTAAAAATCTTGCTGGAGCGACTATAATTAGTACTATGGAAGGTAGTAGACCACTTCTTGTAGAAATACAATCATTAACTACACCAACAGCTTTTAATAATCCGCGAAGAATTTCGACTGGATTAGAATATAATAAGTTAATATTACTAATGGCTGTATTAGAGAAAAAAGCTGGTTATTTATTACAACAACAAGATGTTTATGTTAAAGTTTCTGGTGGAGTTAAGATTGATGATCCGGCAGTAGATTTAGGAGTAGTTATGGCAGTTGCTTCTAGTTTTAAAGATATAGCTGTAAACATGAATGATTGTTTCATTGGAGAAGTTGGCTTAACAGGAGAAGTTAGAAGAGTTAGCAGAATTGAACAAAGAATCAATGAAGCAAAAAAACACGGTTTTAAACGTGTAATTGTACCGGTAGGAAATATGAAGAATTCTGATTTTCCTGACGGGATTGAGATAGTTCCTGTAAAGGATATTAGAGAGTGCTTAGATATAGCCTTCAGTAATGTGTTTTAATAAAGATATGAGATGAATAGAGAGAAAACTAGATGTTTTTTCTTTATTCATTTCTTAGTATTTATATTTATAAAAATATTTTAAAAAAACTTTAATTTTTTTGATTTAGTTATGTTAATTTTAAGTAGAATGTAGTAGAATAGATAGAAGAGATGTTTTATATCTCTATACTTTCTAATGTATTATTATTAAAGCATTATTAATAATTTTATATTTCAAATTAAATAATAAAAGGAGTGATTTTTATGTTGAAAAAAGTTTTAATTATTATTTCCTTTTTTCTAGGAATAACAGTAGGAACACTTTCAACTAGTGCATTAATATATTATAATATTTTTGCATCATTGAGTGAGACGATGTTAAGACTTATTGTTACAATTGGAACTACAGTAGTTTTTGTATTAGTGTCTTTATTATTTTCAGATAGATTCGTAGCAATGTTAAAAAGAATCGAAGATCGTCTAACGAATACACCAATCCAAAAAATTGTATTTACTACAATTGGATTAATTCTTGGTCTGCTTCTAGCTAGTTTACTTTCATCAGGGGTAGATGTTATAGCAGGTGCAGGAATAATGGGAAGAATTATTTCTGCTGTAGTATATATCGTCTTTGGATACTTAGGATTGGTGTTAGGATATAGACGTGAAGGAGAATTTTTAAATATCTTTACGGCATTTAAATTTGGGAACAAACCTAAAGAAAAAGAACAAAAAGTTAACACAAAGAAAATCTTATCAAAAGTTGTAGATACGAGTGCATTAATTGATTCACGTATTCAAGATGTTGCGAAAACTGGATTTTTAGAAGGTAAGATTATTGTTCCAGAATTTGTTTTAAAAGAATTACAGCTTATTTCGGATTCTGAAGATCCATTAAAACGTGCAAAAGGTCGTTTAGGCTTAGATTGTGTTGAACATCTTCAAAAAATGAGAGAAATTGATCTCGAAATTGATAATAAGTACAAATATAATGAACATAAAGGTGTTGATAATTTATTAATAGATTATGCAATGAGATATAAATGTGCTATTATTACAACTGATTATAATCTTAATAAACTTGCAACTTTACAGTCAATTAAAGTTCTGAATGTAAATGATTTAAGTAACGCTGTTAAACCAATGTTAACAACAGGGGAGAGACTGAAAGTTCAAGTATTAAGAGAAGGTAAAGAGAATAATCAAGGTGTGGCTTATACTGAAGATGGAACAATGATTGTTGTTGAAAATGGTAAACGCTCAGTTGGTAAAACTGTTGAAGTAGAAGTACAAAGTGTCTTACAAACATCTTCAGGAAGAATTATCTTCACTAAGATTGTTTAATAAATTTGCTTTTTTTGAAAAAATGTGTTAATATAAGTTGTATTGTATTAACGAATGATTATTTTAGGAGGAGAGTATGCACACTTTTTTAATGACAATGGCAATAGTGAGCAGTATTCTGCTAATTGTAGTAGTTTTATTACAAGAAAGTAAATCTGGAGGTCTATCTGGATTAACTGGTGGAGCAGAAGAACTGTTTGGAAAACAAAAAGTAAGAGGTGCTGAATTAGTTTTACAAAGAATTACAGTAGTACTAGGACTAATATTTTTTATATCACTAGTGTGTCTTACTTGGTTAAAATTATAGACTAAAGATAATAAACCTAAAATGTAATTTCATTTTAGGTTTATTTTTATAGAAATAATTATATGTTGTATAATCTAAATTAAGGAGGATTATATGTTAGAAAAAATTGAAAAAATATTTAAAGAAGAAAAAGTTTTAAGTATAGAAGATTTAAAAGAAAAGTTAAATATTGAATCAGCAAAGGAATTTGTTGAATTAGTAAAGAATGTTGGAAAGTTAGAGAGAAAATCAGTTGTTACTCAACTACCAAGTGAAAAGTTTCTTTACGTTAAAGAAGCATTAGAAATTGAAGGGGTCATTAGATTACATCAAAAAGGATTTGCTTTTGTATATTCTGCAGATTTAGGAATAGAGGTATACATTCCTAAAGGTTTCACACAAAGTGCCATGACAGGTGATGTTGTTTTAGTAAAAGTAGATAGTGTTTATAAGGATGACCGCAATCTAGAAGGGATAGTCCAAAAAGTATTGGAAAGAAATACTAAGTATACAGTTGGAACGCTGACTAATGCTAAGTTTTTTTCTTTTGTTAAAAGTGATGATAAAAATATTGTAAAATATATAAAAATAACGAATGCTAAAAACTTTAATTTAGTTGATGGTAGTAAGGTACTAGTTGAAATTACAGATTATTCAAAGGTTAGTTTTGAAGATCATAAGGGAATTATCATAAAATCAATTGGTCATAAAGATGATCCAGGTGTAGATATTCTTTCCGTGATTTATAAACATAATATCCCGAATGAGTTCCCTCAAGAAGTTTTGGAGCAAACTGAGAAAATAAGTGATGAAATAAAACTTGAAGATAAGTACAGAGACTGTACTAATGAAATGGTAGTTACTATTGATGGAGATGATGCTAAAGATTTAGATGATGCTATTTCAGTGATTAAAACTAAAAAAGGTTATAGATTAAAAGTATTTATAGCTGATGTTAGTAGGTATGTAACTGAAGATAGTCCATTAGATAAAGAGGCAGCTAATAGGGGCTGTAGTGTTTATTTAGCTGACAGAGTAGTTCCAATGTTACCTAGAAAATTATCTAATAACATTTGTTCGTTAAATCCCCAAGTATTACGTTATACAATTTGTTGTGATATCGATTTTAATACTAAAGGATTTCCTGAAAGTTATGACATATATCCAGCTGTAATAAAATCTAAAGGGAGATTGACTTATAAAAAAGTTAATGAAGTCTATGCAGATAATAAAGAAACGATAGAAGAATATAAAGAATATGTACCTATGCTAAAGACAGCATTAGAATTATCAACAAAAATTCGTGCAAATAGAGAAACAAGAGGTGCTATTGATTTTGATAAACCTGAATCAAAAGTAGTGGTTGATGAAAATGGAGAAGTTTTAGATATTGTTCTTCGTGAAAGAGGTATATCAGAAAAACTAATTGAAGATTTTATGCTAAGTGCAAATGAAGTAATTGGAGAGCATTTCTACTGGATGCAAGTTCCATTTATTTATCGTATTCATGAAGAGCCTAAAATGGAAAAATTAAGACAATTCTTTGATATTGCTGCAAGTCTTGGTTATAGAACAAAAGGTAAAATTGAGGAGATTGAACCTTATATGTTAGCAAATATGCTTAGAAAATTTAAAGGAGAAGTTGTAGAAACTATGCTTTCTACAATTCTTCTTAGAACTATGAATCAAGCTAGATATTCAATAAATAATATAGGTCATTTTGCACTTGCTACGAAATATTATACGCATTTTACATCACCAATCAGACGTTATCCGGATTTATTGGTGCATAGAATGATTAGAACATACTTGTTTAATGGTGATGTGTCTGATCAAACTATAGATAATTTTATTAGTAGATTACCGGATTTAGCTGAGAGTTCTTCAGAATATGAAAAACGAGCGGTTGATTGCGAACGTGAAGTCGATAGAATGAAAAAATGTGAGTATATGTTAAAATATCAAGAACAGACATTTAGAGGTATTGTCTCGAGTGTTACAAACTTTGGTGTATTTATTACTCTTGAACGAAGTAATATTGAGGGATTAGTGCATATTAAGGCAATGAATGATGATTATTATACATATGATCAGAAAAATATGTTATTAATTGGTCGTAGAAAGAAAAAAGTTTATAGACTTGGAGACGAAGTAATAGTTAAAGTAGCAAATGTTGATTTAGAAAATCAAGAAATAGACTTTAAAATATTGAAACACAAATCATTAATTAGTAAAAAATAGAGGATTAGATTATGGATAAAGAAATAAAAGTTATTGCCCAAAATAAAAAAGCTAATCATGATTATTTTATAGAAGAAACTTTTGAAGCAGGATTAGTTTTAACAGGTACAGAAATAAAATCTATTCGTAGAGGAAGAATCAATTTAAAAGATTCATACTGTCAAACAAGGCGAGGAGAAATGTTTGTTTACAATATGCATATTTCTCATTTTGAAGAGGGAAATAGATTTAATCATGAACCATTAAGAGTAAGAAAATTATTATTAAAGAAAAAACAAATAGCTTCATTAACTAATGTGCAAAACGAAATAGGGATGAGTATTGTTCCGTTGAAACTTTATATTAAAAACGGCTATGCAAAGCTATTAATAGGTGTTGCTAAAGGTAAGAAAAACTACGATAAACGCCATGTATTGAAGCAAAAAGAAGCAAATAAAGAAATTAATCGTGTTCTAAAAGATAAGCAGAGATATTAAATAACTATATATTGTTACATCGAAAACAAGAGAGACATATCGTATTAATATTAACTACGATATGTTTTTTTTATATATAGTGTACAAAAATAGTAGTAACATAAATTGAATTTTGAAAAAAATAAAGTTCATAAAATCATTTAAAGAACTGTTATAAAAAAAGTTAAGAAAAATTTTCAAAAAAAAGCATACTTTTCCCATTGATAAATAAGGATTTTTTAAAAATGTTGTAAAAATAACCAAAAAAACGCTTTACTTTTAAATGAAAGCGTGCTACAATATTAAATGTAATCAAGAAAATCATTAAATAAATACTATCAAATATGTGGTATAAGTAATAAAAAATAGAACAGGTAAAAAACTGTTACATATCTGATTTAACAAAAAGTAGGTTTTATTCTAAATTAAAATAAAGATGAATTATTACAATATTTGATTTTTAGTTAATATATAACTTTGTTATTTATAATAATAGATTTTCACAAACCAAACAAAATATATTTATACAAAGGAGAAGTGTATTCATGGAAAAATTCACTCAGTTATTACAGCCTGTGGCTGATAATTTATATATTTCTGCACTTGTTGCATTAATTCCTATTGTGTTTTACTTAGTAGCACTTGCAGGATTGAAGGTTAAAGGTTGGCTAACAGGTTTATTAACTTTATTAGTAGCAATTGTAATTGCAATTTTATTCTTTAAAATGCCATTCCAATTCGCAGCATTCTCAACATTACATGGTATGGTTTACGGTGTAATGCCAATCGGTTGGATTATTTTAACATCAGTATTCTTATATAAAATGACTGTTAAAACTGGTCATTTCGACATCATCAGAGATAGTATCACATCATTAACTGATGACCGTCGTATCCAAGCATTAATTATTGCATTCTCATTTGGTGCTTTCTTAGAGGGGGCAGCAGGATTTGGTGCACCAGTAGCAATTACAGCCTCATTATTAGTAGGTTTAGGATTTAGACCACTTTATGCAGCTGGTGTTTGTTTAATTGCTAACACTGCGCCAGTAGCTTTCGGAGCTGTAGGAGCACCTGTTACAGCAATGGACGGATTAACAACTTACGCTAATGGATCACCTATCGCAGCAGCTGAAATCGCAGCAATGATTGGACGTCAATTACCTCTAGTATCTATCTTTATTCCATTCTACTTAGTATTAATCATGGCTGGATTCAAGAAAACATTAGAAGTATGGCCTGCATTATTAGTATCAGGTGGATCATTTGCGATAGCACAATTCGTAAGTTCTAACTTTATGGGAGAACAATTACCTGACATTCTTTCATCATTAGTATCATTAATTTCAATGGTTATTTTACTTCAATTCTGGAAACCAAAAACTACTTGGAGATTTGCTGATGAAAAAGAAGTCGATGAAAATACAGCACATCCAAAACACAGTTTAAAAGAAGTATTAGTAGCATGGTCACCATTCGTTGTATTAACATTTGTTATCTTCATTTGGACAATGAAATCTTCTAAAGCATTCTTCAAAACAATTGCTTTAAATCCGAAGGTACCATTTATCCACAATAATATTATTAGTTCAGTTTCAGGAAAAGAAATTGCAGCAGTATTCAAACTTGACCTAGTAGGTTCAATTGGTACAGCAATTTTAGTGGCTGCATTAATCTCTAAATTTATTATTAAAATTAGTTGGAAAGATGCAGGAGCAACTTTTGTTCAAACATTCAATGAAGTAAAAATTGCGTTATTAACAATTTCATTCGTAGTAGGATTTGCTTACATCATGAATGCATCTGGTATGTCAAATACTTTAGGATATGCATTAGCAGCAACAGGAGCAGCGTTTAAAGTGTTATCACCAGCCCTTGGTTGGATTGGAGTATTCATTACTGGTTCTGATACATCAGCTAACTTACTATTTGCTAAATTACAACAAGTTACAGCAAGTAAAGTTGGAATGGACCCACTATTAGCAGTAGCAGCTAACGCATCTGGAGGAGTAGTAGGTAAAATGATTTCTCCGCAATCTATCGCAGTTGCAGCAGCAGCGGTTGGATTAGTAGGAAAAGAGCCAGACTTACTTAAATTTACAGTTAAACACAGTTTCATCCTGTTAATAATTGTGTGTGCTATCATCGCACTTCAATCAACTGGAGTACTTGGATGGATGATTCCAGTACACCCATAATAAAAGAATAGTATTAAGGAAGATCGAGTCATACTCGGTCTCCTTTTTTTGATGAAAGTGTTAACGAAAAAAAATATCTTAAAATAAAGTGTTTTCGCTAGTATATTTGTTTACAATAAAGAAAAATAGTGGTATTATTGATAAGTTAGATTAAATAATATATGAATTTTTAGATTACATATATTTTATAAAGTAAGAACAAGGAGATAAAAATGTCAGTACAATTAAGAGACGATGTTAGAAATATTGCGATTATAGCCCACGTTGACCACGGTAAAACTACATTAGTTGATGAGCTATTAAAACAATCAGGAATTTTCCGCTCAAATGAGCACGTAGAAGAAAGAGCTATGGACTCTAACGATTTAGAAAGAGAGCGTGGAATTACAATCCTAGCAAAAAATACAGCTATTGATTATAAAGGTAAAAGAATTAACATTCTTGATACACCAGGACACGCAGACTTCGGTGGTGAAGTAGAGCGTATCATGAAAATGGTAGATGGTGTTCTTTTAGTAGTAGATGCTTATGAAGGAACAATGCCTCAAACACGTTTCGTTCTTAAAAAAGCTTTAGAACAAAACTTAAAACCAATCGTGGTTGTAAACAAAATTGATAAACCATCAGCCCGTCCAGAGGAAGTAGTAGATGAGGTTATTGATTTATTTATCGAATTAGGTGCAAATGATGAGCAACTTGAATTCCCAGTTGTTTATGCATCAGCAATTAACGGAACAGCTTCTTTAGAGAGTGATCCAAGTGCGCAAGAAGAAAACATGCAATGTTTATATGAAACAATAATTGATTACGTTCCAGCACCAAAAGATAATAGAGATGAACCACTTCAATTCCAAGTAGCATTATTAGACTATAATGATTATGTTGGACGTATCGGTATTGGACGTGTATTCCGTGGAAGTATGAAAGTAGGAGAATCAGTTTCTCTTATGAAACTTGACGGATCAGTTAAAAATTTCCGTGTAACTAAGATTTTTGGTTACTTTGGATTAAAACGTGAAGAAATTCAAGAAGCGTATGCAGGGGATATCGTTGCAGTAAGTGGTATGGATGATATTAACGTTGGGGAAACAGTTTGTCCAACAGATCACCAAGAAGCATTACCAGTACTTCACATTGATGAACCAACATTACAAATGACTTTCTTAGTAAATAACTCACCATTTGCTGGAAAAGAAGGTAAATTTGTTACAGCTCGTAAATTAGAAGATAGATTAATGCAACAATTAGAAACAGACGTTTCATTACGTGTAGAACCTAATACAAGTGATTCTTGGGTAGTAAGTGGACGTGGAGAACTTCACTTATCTATTCTTATCGAAAACTTACGTCGTGAAGGTTACGAGCTTCAAGTATCTAAACCAGAAGTAATTATTCGTAACATCGATGGTGTTGATTGTGAACCAGTTGAACGTGTTCAAGTTGATGTACCAGATGAAAGTGTTGGTGCTGTTATTGAATCATTAGGTCAACGTAAAGGTGATATGGTAGATATGCAAGCTGATGGAAATGGACAAACTCGTCTTATCTTTAACGTTCCAGCTCGTGGGCTTATCGGATACTCTACAGAATTCATGTCTATGACTAAGGGATATGGTATTATTAACCACACATTCGATTCTTACCAACCAATGCAAAAAGGACGTGTTGGTGGACGTCGTAATGGTGTATTAGTAGCTCTTGAAAATGGTCAAGCTACAGCGTACTCTATTTCAAGTTTAGAGGATCGTGGTACAGTATTTATTGAACCAGGTACTGATGTATATGGTGGTATGATTGTTGGAGAAAACAGCCGTGAAAATGACTTAACAGTTAACATCACAAAAGCTAAAGCTCAAACAAACGTACGTTCTTCAACTAAGGACCAAACAGTAACACTTAAAAAAGCTCGTATCATGACTTTAGAAGAAAGTCTTGAGTACCTAAGTGATGATGAATATCTAGAGGTAACTCCAGAGTCAATTCGTCTACGTAAAAAAGAGTTAGATAAAGCAGCCCGTGAAAAAGCAGCTCGTAAAGCTAAATATTCAGAAGAATAGAAATAAAGAAACTTTCGAAGTAGGTAACTATTTCGAAAGTTTTTTATATTATATGATCAATTTAAAAATGTCCAAGAGTATTCGTATACTCTTGGACAAGATTAACTATTATTGATTTTTAATTTCTAAGTTTCCGTTATCTAAAGAGATATTATCTCCTTCTTTAACTTTTTCATATTGTTCTTTTGTAACGGTAACGTGTTTTGTTTCACCATCCTTAGTTTTAATTTCAAGCATATAAACTGGAACTTTTGAATCTTTAACGTTATCCACTAATTCTTTTTGTTTATCGCTAGCCTGAACAGTATTGTGTGATGTAGCTGAATTAAATAGCGTATACCATAAAAGAGCGTTAGTTATCGTACTACCTGAGAAGAAACCACTATTTCTATAGTTATTGTTTAAATAATCTGTATATTGTCTTTTATATCCTTGATTATTGTAGCTATTGTAGTCTTTGTTATATGAACCATTTATACTATTTGAAAAGTTCTTTTTAGTACCTGTAGTTGGTTTACTGCTGGCAGTGGATGTAGTAGGTTTAGAACTTGACTTACTACTAGATGGTTTAGAAGAACTAGGCTTAGAACTTGATCTTGATGCGCTAGGTCTTGCTGAAGAACCTTTTGCTTCTACTATATTTATACTTGATCCACTTAATGTAGAAAAAATAAGTGTCGAAGTAAGAAATAAGCTTGTTAGTTTTTTTAAAGTATTCTTTTTCATAGTATAATCCTTTCGCAAAATTAGTTGTTTTCTGTAGAACGTTTAGCTACTACAGTTCCTTCAATTTTTTCTTGAGAAGATGAATCGCTTTTCACTATATTTTCTATATTAGTTTTATCATCAACTTGATCATCATTTGTCGATGAAAAAGAGCCATTGAAGTAATAATATAATCCTATAGCAATTGCAGTAATTGATAATAAAGTAAGAAATATTTTTAAAAATCTAGCCATATTAGAATCCTCCTAATACGTATCCTTTCATATCTAATGCACGTTTTAGTCTATCATATTCTGATGCTGGTACTTCAATTTCTTCGCCATTTACTTGAGAAATAGTAGCATATTCGTCGTTTAGACCTTTCCAAATATCAACGATATTGTTTAAGTTAATTAATCCTCGATTTCCATCGATTAGAGTAATTTCAAACCAATTCATAAAATTACCTCCTTTATTTATTCTGATTAAATTATAACATAATTTTAAAGAAAAGAATAGTATAGTAGATATTATAGTATTTGGATTTTTGGTTAAGATAAAATGATACTTATAAGTAAAATTAATGTATATTTTTAGAAAATTTGATATAATTAAAGTAACAATAATTTATAGTGAGGGCAGAATGATGAAAATATCTGTGATAGGTTCGGGAAGTTGGGGAACTGCGTTAGCACAAGCAGTTGTTGATAACGGTCATGAATTACGCTTATATTCAAGAAGTGAGAAGTCGAGAGATGAAATTAATGAAAATCACACTAATAGTAGGTATTTAAAAAATGCTGTTTTACCAAAAGAAGTGATTGCTACTAGCGATTTAAAAGAAGCAGTAGAATTTGCAGATGTAATTGTTATAGCAGTCCCTACAAAAGTGATGAGAGAAGTAGCAAGAGATATTAATAAATATTTAGAACGACCTAAGTTTATTATCCATGTTTCTAAAGGTTTAGAGATGGAAACTAATAAGAGAATGTCAGAAGTTATATCTGATGAAATTGATAGTGTTAAATTAAAAGGAGTAGGGGTATTAAGTGGTCCTTCTCATGCAGAAGAATTAATATTAAGAAATCCTACAGTTGTTGCTATTGCATCTAAAAATGACGAATTAAATAAAATAGCTCAAGAGATATTCCACAATAAATATTTTAGAATATATGTTAATAAAGATATAATTGGTGTTGAAGTTGGCGGAGCGCTTAAGAATATTATTGCTCTTGGATGTGGAATGATTGATGGAATGGAATATGGTGATAATGCCAAAGCAGCATTATTAACACGTGGACTAATTGAGATAACGAGATTAGGAAAAAAACTAGGAGCTGATGAAATGACGTTCTTAGGACTTGGAGGAATAGGTGATTTAGTAGTAACATGTACATCTAAACATTCAAGAAACTATAATTGCGGTTATTTAATAGGACAAGGATATTCATTAAAAGAAGCGATTGAAAAATTAGACATGGTAGCTGAAGGAGTACGAACTACAAAAGTTTGCTATTTCTTATCAAAAGAATACGACGTTTATATGCCTATAACTGAAAATATTTATAAGGTTCTTTATGAAGGATTAAGCATTAAGGATTGTGTAAATAACCTTATGAATAAAATGGCTGCAGAAGAATTAAACAAATTTGAGTAAAATCAGTCTATATATTATTGTATAAATAGAAAAAATCGAAAGAATTGTTAAAAATATTGCAAAAATGCTTAAAAAACGCTAAAATTCGGTAATAAAACCTTGATTATTAGCGATTTATATGGTAATATTTAATAAGTGAAACGGGAGAACCGTTACTCAATAATGGAGGTAAAGAATTAATGAACAAATCAGAATTAATTTCAAAAGTTGCTGAGAAATCAGGACTACAAAAAAAACAAGCAACTGCAGCTATCGAAGCATTCGTAGAAACAGTTGAAGAAACTTTAGCTAAAGGTGAAAAAATCCAAATTATCGGATTTGGTAACTTTGAAGTAAGAGAAAGAGCTGCTCGTAAAGGACGCAACCCTCAAACTAACGAAGTTATTGAAATCGCTGCAAGCAAAGTTCCTGCTTTCAAAGCTGGTAAAGCTCTTAAAGATGCAGTTAAATAATAACAATTTAATTCAAAAAGAGGAGTTACTACTTAGTAGCTCTTTTTTTTATAAAAAATGGAGGATAGCTTTGAAAAATAAAGAACAATCACAAGAACTTATAAAAACATTATTAGAAAATATTGGAGAAGATACATCTAGAGCTGGATTATTAGATACACCAAAAAGATGTGTAAAAATGTATGAAGAGTTATTATCTAAAACAAATGTTGATCCAAAAGAGGAAATCAATACATTTTTTGAATCAGATAATGATGAACCTATTTTAGTAAAGGATATTCAGTTCTATTCTTTATGTGAACACCACATGTTACCTTTTTATGGAGTTTGTCACATAGCTTATGTACCAAATAATAAGAAAATTACAGGGCTTAGTAAATTAGCACGCCTTGTGGAAAGTGCAAGTCGTAGACTTCAAATTCAAGAAGATATGACACTTATGTTAGTGAATGCAATAGAAGAACAATTACAACCCAAAGGTGTCTATGTAATTATAGAAGCTGAACATATGTGTATGGCTATGCGTGGAATTAAGAAAATTGGTTCTAAAACAGTGACAAGTAAGAAAACTGGTGTTTTCTTAGAGGATACAGAATTAGTTAAGGATATTCAATATAAAATTAAGTTATAGTATTAACAGGAGTAGATTATGAAAGAAAGTAGCTATATTATTATTAGAGCAGAAGTCGATAATGTAAAAGTAATTACGAAAAAGACGAATAATGAAGAAGCTTTAGAGATACTAAATAAGGGAGAAGTTATTATTCTAAATATTTTTGATAATATCGTAAACTTTAAAGTACAGGGAAGAGCGAGAATAGTATCAAATTTAGATCAAGTAATTTCAGAATAAAAAAAGTTCGCAGAAATTTTTCTGCGAACTTTTTATCATTTTACTAGAATAGTAATTTGTCTGCTCCACCTAGTTTGTAGTCTAGAGCTGCCATAGCTAGTACGTTAATGAAGTGCCATGGACGGTCGAATTCTGGTTGGAAGAATATATCAGCAAGTGCTAATTGTTCTAATGTCCATTCTGCTGCGATAGCTATAGATAATGCTGCGATAGCACTAGATACGTCATGTTTAGACATAAATTGAGCTCCTAGAACTCTGTGCGTATCTTCGTCGAAGTAGATTTTCATGTGAACTAAATTATTTTCTTTTCTCATGAAGTCTGGGTAAATTCTTTCTTCTACATATTTAGAAGCTACTTTACCATCATATAGACCAACACCGTTTTGAGATAAACCAGTACTTACAAATTTGTAATCAAAGAATGATAATGCAGAAGTACCATTTACTGCAGGCATTTTAGTTTTAGTACCCATAGCGTTTAATGCAGCAACTACACCTTGACGGCGAGCTAGAGTAGCAAGAGCTATTGGTAATTCTCCACGAGTTGGAGCATATGGAAGAAGAGTTGAATCTCCTCCTGCGTATACATCTTTTGCAGATGTTTCTAAGTATTCGTTAGTAACAACAAAACCACGTTCTGTCATTTCTAATTCTCCATTTAACCAAGATGCATCTGGACGAACACCAACAGAAACGATTACTGTATCTGCTTCGTATTCACCTTTGTCTGTTACTACAGCTGTAACTTTTCCGTTTTCACCTTTGAATGAAAGAACTTTTTCCCCACCACGAACTTTAAGGTTGTGTTTAGCACCTTCTTCAGTAAGAATATCAGTAAGTTCTTGGTCTAGATAAGTGTTTAAGATTCTTGGAGCAAAGTCAACAACAGTTACGTCGATACCGTGTTTAGCATAAGATTCTGCTACTTCAAGACCGATGTACCCACCACCGACTACAACTGCTTTTTTACTGTTTTGCATACAATCATATACATCTTGAGTATCTTCTGGTCCTCGGAAAGTGTGGATGTTTTCTAATTCAATTCCTTCGAATGGAGGCTTAATTGCTGCTCCACCAGGACTTAATAATAATTTATCGTAACTTTGTTTTTCTTCACCATCTGCTGTTTTAACAACAACGTATTTTTCTTTTGAATTTAATCCTACAACATCGCTGTTACAGTGAATGTTAATACCTTGAGAACGGTAA
Source organism: Gemella haemolysans ATCC 10379 (assembly GCF_000173915.1). NCBI lineage: Bacteria > Bacillati > Bacillota > Bacilli > Caryophanales > Gemellaceae > Gemella > Gemella haemolysans. The sequence continues at coordinate 97,224 of NZ_ACDZ02000011.1, forward strand.
GACTCCTCTGTTGCAAAGTGTAGTTCGGATAACGCTTTAGATGTCCCATCTAAATAAGATTGGCTACCTCAACCCATAAATGAAGCCCCAGCGCCTCTTTCATATAAATGAATTTCAGCATTAGGCTCGTTTTTTAAAATAGTTTGAACAGCTTCGTATCCGAAGTGAGATGTTCCAACAACTACGTATTTCATACATTTTCCTCCTAATAATATTATTTATAATGTTTGAATTTTTCCCGTATAATTACTATTTTTTGATTATACAAATAGCATTATAACATATATTGCTATAATATAAAAATAATATGCATTAGAAAAATGATAAAAATAGCTTTGTTATCGCTTTATTTTTGTATTATTATACATTTAATTATATTGATTTATGTTATATATTTAACATGGTGAATAATAGGGTCAGTTTATATTATTTGGAAATAATTATTTTGATTTGACTTTTTTTGACTTTTGTTTTATTATATATTTCAGTAGACAAAGAAAAATACAGAAAAAATTTTTAAGAGGTTATTAATATGATTAAACCATTATTTGATAATGTATTATTAAAAAAAGTAGAGGAAGAAAAAGCAACAACTAGTGGAATAGTTTTAGCTTCAAAAGAAGAAACTTCAAATATTGCGATTGTAGTTGCTTTAGGAGATAGTTGTTTATTATCAAAAGATAATGACGGAGAACTTTCTGAAGGAAGTAAAGTAGTATTTTCAGATAATTATAAAAAAGTTAATTTTAAAAATGAAGAATACTATTTAGTAAACGAAGAAGAAGTTCTAGCTGTTATTGAAGATTAGGAGGAAACATGGTTAAAGAATTAAAATTTTCAGAAGATGCTCGCCAATCGATGAAAGTTGGTGTGGATAAATTAGCAAATGCTGTCAAAATTACATTAGGACCAAAAGGAAGAAATGTGGTTTTAGATAGAAAATTTGGTTCGCCACTAATTACTAATGACGGGGTATCAATTGCCAAGGAAATAGAATTAGAAGATCCATATGAAAATATGGGGGCTAAGTTAGTAGCTGAAGTTGCTAATAAAACAAATGAAATCGCAGGTGATGGAACTACGACTGCAACAATTCTTGCACAGGCTATGATAACTGAAGGGCTAAAAAACGTCACTAGTGGAGCTAATCCTATCGGTATAAGAAAAGGTATGGAAAGAGCGGTGAAAGTTGCTGTTGAGCGCCTTCGTGAAATTAGCGTAACGGTAGATTCTAAAGATAAAATAGCTCAAGTAGGTGCTATTTCTGCAGCTGATGAAGAAATCGGAAAATTCATATCTGAAGCTATGGATAAAGTTGGTAATGATGGTGTTATAACAATTGAAGAATCACAAGCGCTTGATACAACTTTAGAAGTAGTAGAAGGAATGCAATTTGATAGAGGATATCTATCTCCATACATGGTAAGTGATACAGAGAAAATGATTGCTGATTTAGATAACCCTTATGTTCTGGTTACTGATAAAAAAATCAGTGCTGTTCAAGAAATCTTACCAGTATTAGAAGAAGTAGTTGCAGCAGCTAAACCTTTATTAATTATTGCAGATGATGTTGAACAGGAAGCTGTTGCGACACTTGTTGTAAATAAATTACGTGGTACATTTAATGTTGTAGCTGTAAAAGCTCCAGGATTTGGTGAAAGAAGAAAAGCTATTTTAGAAGATATTGCTATATTAACTGGTGGAACATTAATTACTGATGATTTAGGTTTAGAATTAAAAGATGCTAACATAACAATGCTTGGAAAGGCTGCTAAAGTAAATGTTACTAAAGATAACACTGTTATTGTTGGTGGTAAAGGTGATAAAGAAAAGATTGAAAGTAGAACACAACAAATTAAAGCACTTTATGCAGAATCAAGTTCTGAATTCGATCGTGAGAAATTACAAGAAAGATTAGCGAAGTTATCAGGTGGAGTAGCAGTAATTAAAGTCGGTGCTGCTACAGAGACTGAACTAAAAGAAAGAAAACTTAGAATTGAAGATGCTTTAAATTCTACTAGAGCTGCTGTAGAAGAAGGTATTGTTCCAGGTGGAGGAACAGCGCTAGTTCAAGTAATTTCTGAAGTTGAAAAATTAGAAGCAACAGGTGATGAACAAACTGGAATTAATATTATTAAAAAAGCTTTAGAAGCTCCTGTTCGTCAAATTGCAGAAAATGCTGGATTAGAAAGCAGTGTTATTGTAGCAAAGCTTAAAGAGGTTGAAGTAGGGTATGGATTTAATGCTGCTACTGAAGAGTGGGTTGATATGATAAAAGCTGGAATAGTTGATCCAACGAAAGTTACGCGTTCAGCATTGCAAAATGCCGCGAGTGTATCAAGTTTATTCTTATCAACAGAAGCTGTTGTTGCTGATGTTGATAAGGGTGAACCGATGCAACCGCAAATGCCAATGATGTAAAACTAATAGTTAAAACAAATAATTTGAATAATTGGCTATGATATTATAAAATAAATTCATAAGTAATAAAGGAGATAGAAACAATGAGAGAAATCACAGATAAAGAATTTTTTGAATTATCAAAAACTGATAGTGTAAAAGTATTTGACTTTTGGGCACCATGGTGTGGTCCATGTAGAATGTTAGCTCCAGTATTAGAAGAAGTTGCTGGCGAATTTTCAAACATCGAATTCTACAAAGTTAATGTTGATGAAAATCAAGAAGCTGCTGGTGAATTTGGAATTATGTCAATTCCTACACTATTAATCATGAAAAATGGTGAAGTACTAGAAGAAAAAACTGGATACCAACCAAAAGAAGCATTAGTAGAATTACTATCTAAATTCTAATAAAAAAATTAAGCTACGAAAAATTAATTTCGTAGCTTTTTTTGTAAAAAGAAAACAAGAAATAGCTTGATGTTAAGCTACTTCTTGCTTTTATTTAATTAATAATTTTTTAAATATTGATCAATTTCCCAATCGGTAACTTGAGTTCTGAATGAATCCCACTCGATTGATTTTGCTTCTATAAAGTTATAGAAGATGTGATCTCCTAATGCATCTTTCATAATAGGTGAAGTTGATAATTCTTTTAGTGCTGTATATAGTGTTGAAGGTAATTCATCTATACCGTTTTCTATTCTTTCTTCACGAGTCATAACATAAATATTACTTTTAACTTCAGGCGCTGGAACTAGTTTATTTTCAATTCCATCTAAACCTGCCGCTAAGATAGTTGTCATTGCTAAGTATGGATTTGCAGCTGGATCTACTGATCTAACTTCTACACGTGTAGATTTTCCACGAGCAGCTGGAATACGAACTAGAGGTGAACGATTTGAAGTAGACCATGCAACATAACAAGGTGCTTCATAACCAGGTACTAAACGTTTATATGAGTTAACTGTTGGATTACATACAGCTGTGAAGCTACGAGCGTGTTTAAGAACTCCTGCGATGAAGTGTGATGCTACTTCACTTAATCCATTTTCGCTGTTTTCATCATAAAAACTGTTTTCCCCGTTACTAAACATAGAAACGTTACAGTGCATTCCAGATCCGTTAATACCAAAAATTGGTTTTGGCATGAATGTTGCGTGTAAACCGTGTTTTCTAGCAATAGTTTTTACAATTAATTTAAATGTTTGAATGTTATCGCAAGCTGAAATTACATCATCGTATTTAAAGTCAATTTCGTGTTGACCTGGAGCAACTTCGTGATGACTTGCTTCAATATCAAATCCTAGGCGTTCAAGTTCAAGAACGATGTCACGGCGTACGTTTTCTCCCAAATCAACAGGAGCAAGATCGAAATAACCACCATTATCATTTAATTCTAAACTTGGTTCACCATTTTCTTTAAGTCTAAATAAGAAAAATTCTGGTTCTGGTCCTAGGTTTAAAGTATCAAAACCTAATTTTTTCATTCTTTCAAGCGTTCTTTTTAAGTTACCACGTGGATCACCAGCAAAAGGTTTTCCATCTACAGTATAAACGTCACATATGAAACGAGCTACTTTACCGTATTCGCTATCCCAAGAAAATACTAAGAATGTGTTTAAATCAGGGTAAAGATACATATCACTTTCTTCGATTCGTACAAAACCTTCAATAGATGAACCATCAAACATCATTTTATTATCCAATACTTTTTCAATTTGACTAACAGGTACTTCTACATTTTTGATTGTTCCAGTAATGTCAGTAAATTGTAATCGAATATACTTAACGTTTTCATCTTCAATTCTTTTAATTATTTCTTCTCTAGTAATAGTTTTAGCCATGTTGTTCTCCTTATTTTGTAGAAAATTATTGTAAAAAAATCTAACACTAAAATTTATTGTTTTTGTTGTTATAAAATCTAGATAAATCACCACGTCCAATTGAGCGTTCTCTAGGCAAACCATTTGGTCCTGCGAAAATATCGTTATGGATAATCTGTCTGATTTGAGTTGTTTCAGCAGGTACTTCTTTTTTGTTAATAATTTCATCGATAGCTTTTAGACTAAAGCCTTTTGTAATTAAGTCTTTAATAGTTAATAATTTATCGATATCATTAAAAGAAAAAAGCCTAGTATTACCTTCAGTACGTTTTGGAGTGAAGAGTTTTTTTTCTTCATAGTATCTTATTTGTCTTGCAGTAAGTTGAGTAATTTTTGTTACTACACTTATAGAAAAAACTGGAAGATTTTTTTGTAATTCTTTAAACCCCATAATAGTACCTCTCTAATAAGATTTTGTGAAATAAATATTTTATATCTATATAGATATGATAACAAAAAAAGTAAATAAAATAAAGTGTATGTTAGAAAACCTTACATCGTAAAATTACGTAAATATAATAAGGGGTTTTAGATATGTTTTTTATAATTATAGAATAAAGTATGTTTAAAATTTTTCAAAATCATGATAAAATAAGGTTATATAAAAAAGAAAGGATGATAGTATGGCGATATTCTTATCTGTTATAGTTTTTATTATAACTTTTGTATTACTACTGGGTTCATACATAGTATTAGTAGCAAATAATAAAATAAAAAGAAGACGTATGGATAAAGTATTGAAATTGGTGGCTGCATACAGTTTAATTACTGCATTAGTATACTGCTATCAATATTTATACTTATAAAAAATATATATTACAATTAAATATTAAGTTTGGATGTGAAAATTTTGAAAAAAGATTCCTTGTTTAAAGGGACTGCGATACTTAGTTTAAGTTTGATTTTAACGAAAATTTTAGGTGCGATATATCTTATTCCTTTTTATCAGATAATTGGTGGAGAGGAGCAAATGGCTTTATTCAATTACGGATATAGTTATTATGCTACGATACTTGAGATATCTGGAGCAGGAACACCTCTTGCAATAGCGAAATTGGTTGCCAAATATAATGCAATAGGAGCATATAGTGTTAGTAGAAGAATTTATAAACTAGGATCTTGGTTACTAGTAGTAATGGGGATAGTTGGTTTTTGTATCTTATTTTTTGGTTCAGGATTTATATCTGATCAAATTCTTATAAGTAATCAACAAAAATTTACTCCACAAGATGGTGCCTTGGTGCTTAAAAGTTTAAGTTTTGGTATTCCATTAGTTTTAGTATCTTCAGGTCTTAGAGGATTATTCCAAGGGCACGAGATAATGTTGCCTTCAGCACTGAGTCAATTTATTGAACAGGTAGCTCGAATTGCTTTTATGTTAGGTGCAACATATTTCATTATGAAGGTACTAGGATATGGAGTAGTTGAAGGGAATGTTAGTGCTACATTTGCAGCTGCAGTTGGAGCTGTTTTTTCTTTAATTACACTTTTCTTTTTTTATTCTAAAAATAGACGAAGTTTAGATTTTAATATAGAAGATGATGAAGTACAACTTGACATTTCAACATCAGCATTAGTGAAGGAATTCTTCTCAGTTTCTATACCATTTATATTTATAGTAGGTCTATTTCCAATTCTAAATATTATAGACCAACATAATTTTATTCATGGGATGACAGAAATAGGGAAAGCGGATATTGTAGATGGAAGATTCTCAGCATTACAGCTTGTTAATAAAGTAGTAATGATTGCAGTTGCTATTGCTCCAGCGTTTTCTAGTACATTTTTACCTTCTATTACTAGATTGTTTGCCCAAGGTGATAGAATCACTGTTAGTAGTCAAATTAATAAAGTTATTTTGTCATTAATGATGATTGTACTTCCAGCTCTAGTTGGAATGTATGTTCTTGCTGATCCAATTTATTCTGCTTTTTATAGTAGAAGTTTAGAAAATGCTGATTTACTAAGATTTTATTTACCTCTAGCAGTGCTATATTCTATTTATAGTTTAACAAGTATAATTATGCAAGCTGTAAATAAGCAACTATTAAATCTTGCAGCGATTATAGTGGGGTTAGTAGTTAAGTACGTAACTATTACTCCATTTGTTATGAAATTTGAGACGAATGGTGTAATTTTATCTTCAATCACAACTTACCTTGTGATGATTAGTATAAACTTAGTTATTATAAATACAGCGGTTAGACTTAAAATTTTTGAGTTCCTATCTAGATTTTTAATAATCTTAAGTAGTTGCTTTATCATGTTTATCACTGTTGCAGCTATTTATGAATCGATATTATCTAATTTTGTTATTGAATCAAAAATTTCAAGTATGATACTAATTATGATTTGTGCAATCTTTGGTATTGTTATCTATTTCTTCAGTATAACTATGATGAAATTCGATGAATATTTATTTGGAAGAAAGATTAAAATTTCATCTTTAAGAAGATTAAGGAGATAAGAATAGTGAGGCTAGATAAATTTATTAGTACAACTACGACATTAAGTAGAGCAGAAGCGAAAAAAGTTATTAAAAAGGGGATATTAATTAACGACAAATTAATAAAGAGTCCTGATTATAAGGTTGATGAGATTAATGATCAGGTAATTTTAGATGGAAAAAGGTTGGTTTATCAAAAATATGTCTATATTATGATGAACAAGCCGCAAGATACGATATCTGCAACAGAAGATGCGATTGAAAAAACAGTTGTGGATATTTTAAAAGAAGAAGATCGCATTCACAAAGTATTTCCAGTCGGTAGACTTGATAAGGATACTGAAGGACTTATGTTGCTGACGAATGATGGAGAGTTAGCTCATAGATTGATATCTCCCAAAAAAGATGTAGTAAAAAAATACTATGTTGAGGTAAGTGGAGAATTGAAAGAGGAGCATCTTCCAATTATTGAAGCTGGTGTAACACTAGAAGATGGATATAAATGTAAGGCTGCTAAATTAGAAATACTAGAAAGCAACGAGGATGAGAGTAAAGCAAATATATACATAACTGAAGGGAAATTTCATCAAGTGAAAAGAATGATGAAATCACTAGGGACAACAGTAACATATTTAAAGAGATTATCTATTGGTAGTTTAAAATTAGATGAGAATCTAAAATTAGGTGATTATAGATATTTAACAGAAGAGGAACTAAATAAATTAAATAAATAACGGAGGGATATATAATGAGTATCGATTTTAAAAAAGAGGTTCTTAATCATAAGGAGGACTTACTTAAAGATTTATTTGAGTTATTGAGTGTACGTTCAATTTTAGGAACAGATATAACTGAGGAAACTCCATTTGGAAGCGGACCAAGAGAAGCATTAGACCTAATTTTATCTTTTGGTGAACGTGATGGTTACAAGACTAAATTAGTAGAAAATAAAGCTGGACATATTGAAGTAGGGCAAGGTGAAGAATTATTTGGTATTCTTGGTCACGTTGATGTGGTACCTGTAGTAGAAGCAGACTGGACTAGTCATCCATTTAAACCAGAAATAAGAGATGGTAAAATATTTGCTCGTGGGTCATTAGATGACAAAGGGCCTACAATGGCAGCTTATTACGCGGTTAAGTTATTGGATAAACTTGGTGTAAAATGGAATAAACGTGTAAGAGTTATTATTGGAAGTGATGAAGAAACTGGATTTAGATGTGTTGAAGCGTACTTTAAACACGAAGAACAACCAGCATCTGGATTTACACCAGATGCAATGTTCCCATTAGTGTATGCTGAAAAAGCAAGAGCAACTTTCGATCACAAATTGAAATTTGTGGTAGAAGATGGCAACTATAATTATAAACTTGTTAAATTTAATGGTGGTCAAGTTTTAAATATGGTTATTGCCAGTGCAAAAGCTGAATTAGTTGGTGAAGTATCAGATATTAAAGAAAAATTTGAAAACTTCTTAGTACTAGAAAAACTAGATGGTGAAGTTACTGTTGAAGATACAATTAAACTTACACTTAAAGGAAAAGCAGCACACGGATCAACACCACAATATGGAGTTAATGGTGCAACAAAATTAGCAGAATTTTTAAGTACATTAGGACTAGATAATAATGGTAAAAACTTTGTAGATTATATAGTAGAAAAACTTGCTAATGATCCATTCGGCGAAAAATTAGGAATTGATTATTCTGATAATGAAATGGGAGAAGCTACATATAACTATGGTATTATAGATTATGATTTATTGAAAAAGGTTGGTATTGTTTCAACGGATTGTCGTCATCCTATGAAGTTTGATTTAGTAGCTAGATTGAATGGAGTTAAGGTAGATAATATTGATATTGAAGTTACAAGTACTAAAGAAGCGCATTATGTACCGAAAGATGATGAATTAGTAACTACGTTAATGGATGTTTATAGAAAACATACAGGGGATACTAAAAATGATGCGTTTGTATTAGGTGGAGGAACATATGCACGTTGCCTTAAAAAAGGTGTTGCATTTGGATTACTTTTCCCTGATAAAGAAGATACTATGCATCAAGCAAATGAATATTTAGAAGTAGAAGATTTATTATTAGCTACTGCAATTTATGCAGAAGGAATTTACAAACTTTGTTGTGAATAATAAATTTTATAAAAATATTTATTTGATATAATGTTTATTTTGTAAAAAATAAGATAATAAGCAATCTCGAAGATATTAATTCTAATTTTTGTATATATAAATTATAATATCTTTGAGATTTTTAATTTTAGTAAAAAAATAGTATCTTGAAAAAAAAGGTTAAAGAATGTAAAATATATAGTGCATTATAATTTTTAAAAAGAGATTGAAGAAAGGAGCAGTATAAAATATGTCTAAAGAATATTATCAGATGGGCTGGACTTTAGATGATACATATAACGAAGATTATTTTTGTTCGAGAGATAATCAACGTTACTTTATAAAAAAAAATACTACTCCGATGATAGCAACTCTTTCTGCAGAAGGTATTGTACCTAGATTAAGATGGACTAAGCGAATTAGTAATGGAGATGTATTAATCGCACAAGATTTTGAAAATGGTAGAACGTTAAATACGGAAGATATGACGGACAAACGTATACCTGAAATTTTGAAAAAAGTGCATGGATCATCAAAATTAAAAAGAATTATGAAAGCTCAAGGTTATGCTGAAGAAACAGCAGCTAGATCGCTTTGTAATTTAAAATCAATTATTGCTGATGACCTTAGAAAAAATAATAATATTATCGATGCATTAAATTATTTAGAAAAGTGTTTACCAGATGACGATGTAGAATATACACCTTGTCACACGGATTTACATAAAGATAACTGGTTACTTTCAGATCAAGGTAAGTTATTTTTAGTAGATTGGGAACACTCTATACTTTGTGACCCTGCTATTGATATTTCATTTGTATTATATCGATATATTCCACAAAATGAATGGAATGAATGGTTAAAAATTTATGGGCAAGAACCGACAATAAAGTATAGAAATAGACTAAAATGGTATATAACTTTACAATCTGTCATAATGATAGTTTGGTATCATGAGAAGAAACAATTATCAGAAATGAACTCGTGGTTAGTCTTTTTAAATAGTATTTTTAACGATTTTATATAAGCATTAAGTAGGAAAATCCTAATTAATGCTTTTATTTTTTTTATAATCGGTGTAAAATAGAAATAGTTGCGTAATTTATTCTTATAATAAGAAGCTAATATTTGAATAGATTATGATAAATGAAATTAATGGAGAGATGTAATGAGTGTAAAACAATATAAATTATATCTAATAGACTTAGATGGTACTATTTATAATGGTGATAAAAAGATAAAATATGCAAAGGAGTTTGTTGATTATCTAAATACAAATAACATCGACTATTTGTTTTTAACTAATAATTCAACTAGACAACCTAAAGAGGTTGCTGAACACTTAAAAAATTTTGATATAGACACATCAGAAGAGCACGTATTTACATCAAGTGATGCTACTAAAATTTATCTTAAAGGTAAGGGATATAAAAATTTATATGTAATAGGTGAAAGTGGCTTGAAAAACACTTTAAGTTCATTTAACCAAAAAGAAAATGAAGATTGTGTTGACGCAGTTGTAGTAGGTCTTGATAGAAAACTTTCATATGATAAACTTGCTATTGCGACTAGAGCTATATTAAAAGGAGCAGAACTTATCGGAACTAATCCAGACACGTTATTACCAACAGCTAATGGATTTATGCCAAGTAACGGAGGGCAAGTTAAGTATCTAGAATATGCTACTTCTACACCAGCCACTTTCATAGGAAAACCAAGTAAAATCATCATGGAAAGTGCTATAAATCTATTTAGTTATAGTAAAGATGAAATTGTAATGATTGGGGATAACTATGATACAGATATTATGGCTGGTATCAATGGTGGAATAGATACAATTCATGTTCAAACAGGTGTCACAAGTGTAGAAGATTTAGAAAGTAAAGCTCATAAACCGACTTATTCTATTAAAAATTTATTCGAACTAGTTAAATAAAAGGAGAACTCATGATTATTAAAACAGAAGAACAATTACAAAAAATGAAAGAAATAGGTTTCATCTGTGCTACTATTCGCGATGAAATGGTGAAAAAAGCAGTGCCTGGTGTTTCAACAAAAGAATTAGATAATATTGCTAAAGAATTATTCGAAAAATATGGAGCGAAATCTGCTCCAATTACTGAGTATGATTTTCCAGGATATACATGTATTTCATTAAATTATCAAGCAGCACATGGAATACCTTCTAGTACAAAAATATTAAAAGATGGAGATCTCCTTAATATTGATGTATCAGGTTGTAAAGATGGATTTTATGCTGATACAGGTATTTCTTTTGTTGTTGGTAAGGTAGATGATCCAATGAAAGAAAAAGTATGTGAAGTTGCTAAGGAAGCTTTTTACGAAGGAATAAAACATGCTATAGCAGGAAGAAAAATAAACCAAATTGGTAAACATGTACATAAAAAAATAAAAGAACATAAGTTAGAAGTAATTGAAAACTTAACTGGTCATGGAATTGGAACTTCATTACACCAAGAACCACAACATGTGTTCAATTATTTTGATCCATGGGATAATCTAATCTTAAAAGATGGTATGTGTTTAGCTGTTGAACCATTCGTCTCAACAAAGGCTAAAACTGTAGGAAACTCAGATAGAGATGAATGGGAATTAGTAGCGAATGATGGTTCATATATTGCTCAATATGAACATACGATTGTTGTTAGAGAGAATGCTGAACCATTAATTTTGACTAAAATTGATTAATTTTTAATGGAAAAAGTTGACAAGTTAATAAAAATGTTTTAAGATACTACTTATTATAAAATTATGGAGAGAAGTAAATGGCAGAAAATTTAGTAATAGTCGAATCTCCTTCTAAGGCAAAAACTATTGAAAAATATCTAGGGAAAAAATATAGAGTAATATCTTCAAAAGGTCATGTAAGAGATCTTCCAAAAAGTAGAATGGGAGTAGAGGTACTAGATAATGGAAATGTAGATGTGGATTACATTTCTATAAGAGGGAAGGGCGATGTAATTAAGTCTTTAAAAAAAGAAGCCAAAGGAAAGAATGTATTCCTAGCATCCGATCCCGATAGAGAAGGAGAGGCAATAGCTTGGCATATTGCACATATTTTAGGATTAGATAATAATTCTGATAACAGAATTGTTTTTAATGAAATAACAAAAGATGCGGTAAAAGATGCGATAAAACATCCACGTAAGATAAATACTGATTTAGTTCAGTCACAACAAGCTAGAAGAATATTAGATCGTTTAGTTGGATATAATATTTCTCCTGTACTTTGGAAAAAAGTAAAACCAAAGCTATCAGCAGGAAGAGTGCAAAATGCAGCTCTAAAACTAATTGTTGATAGGGAAGAAGAAATTCAAAAATTTGTTCCACAAGAATATTGGTCTATGCCAATTGATTTTATAAAAAATAGAAAAGTCTTAACAGCTAATTTCTATTCTTATAAAGGTGAAAAACTTAAACTTGAAAGTAAAAAAGATGTAGATAAAATAAGAAAAGCGATAAAAGGTGAGGTATTTAAAGTTATCGATGTAGTGAAAACTAATAAAAATCGTAATGCACCTAATGTTTATATTACGTCTACAATGCAACAAGATGCTTCAAGAAAGATTAACTTTAAAACACGTAAGACTATGAGTGTCGCTCAAGAATTGTATGAAGGTATTAACCTTAAAAAGTTAGGTGGAGTTACCGGTTTAATTACATATATGAGAACGGATTCGACAAGGGTTTCTGATGAAGCTGTTAAAATGGCTAGAGATTATATACTAAACAATTTTGGTAAAGAATATCTAGCATCAACAGTTAAAGCTAGAAAATCAAGCAAGAATGTTCAAGATGCTCATGAAGGAATCAGACCTACAAATGTTAATTTCACACCTGATAGTATTAAAGAATACTTATCAAATGACCAATATAAGTTATATAAACTTATATGGGAAAGATTCTTAGCTAGTCGTATGAGTGCTGCAGTTCATGAAACAAGTACAACAACGTTTGAAAATAATAAAGTTATCTATAGAGGAGCGCATTCTAAGTTACTGTTTAATGGATTCTTATCTGTATTGAAAGAAAAAGAAAAAGTAAAACTTGCACCAGAATTTGAAATTGGAGAAGATGCTAAAATAAAAGAAATAAAAGAAGAACAGCATTTTACTCAACCACCTGCACGCTACTCTGAAGCTAAACTTATAGCTGAACTTGAAGAATTAGGAGTAGGACGCCCTTCAACATATGCTACAATTGTTGACACCTTACAAAAGAGATACTATGTAAAATTACAAAATAAAGTGTTTACACCAACTGAATTAGGAACATTAGTTAGTAAAATAACTGAACAATATTTCCCTGATATTATAAATACTAAGTTTACAGCTAATCTTGAGAGTCAATTAGATGATATAGCAGAGGGTAAAGTAGGTTGGGAAAAAACTATATTTAATTTCTATAGTAATTTTAGAAAAGATGTTGAAAAAGCAGAAACTGAAATGGAAAAAGTAGAGATTAAACAAGAATTTACTGGAGAAAGTTGTCCAGAGTGTTCTTCACCACTTGTATTTAAGTTAGGTAAATTTGGTAAGTTTATTGCTTGTTCTAACTTTCCTGATTGTAGATACACTAATACTATCCAAAAAAAAGTTGGAGTAGTATGTCCAAAATGTAAGAAACATGAGATTTTAGAGAAGAAATCTAAAAAAGGAAAATTATTCTATGGTTGTGAAGGATTCCCAGAATGCGATTTTGTTTCATGGGATAAACCTATAAATAGAAGTTGCCCAAAATGTGAGAATATCTTATATGAAGGGAAAAAAGGTGTTCTATGTGGACATTGTGATTATAAAGAAGAAATAAAAAAATAGAAAAAAGATTAAAAGGATTTGATAATTCTTCTCAATTATCAAATCCTTTTGTTTATAATGCGATATATTATTATTATATAAAATTAATCGTTTGAAAATGATTGCATTATTGCTATATTAGAATTCTAAAAGAAAGACTTCCCTTACAACTTCTACAAATTGTCAGAAAATTTAAAACATTTATCCAACAAAAAAGGTGATATTTTCAAAAAATCTATTGACAAATGTTGATAAATATATTATTGTATATAACATATTAAAAATTAATTGAAAATATTTGGAGGAGATGACATGTTGAAATTTTTAAAGAAAAATCCATATGTATCAATCGGACTTATGCTATTTGCACTATTCTTTGGTGCAGGTAACTTAATTTTTCCAGCATTCTTAGGACAAAACGCTGGAACAAACTTATCTACAGCGATGATTGGATTTATTATTATGGGAGTGGGATTACCACTATTAGGAGTTATTGTAATGGGGTATTCAGGAGCTGAAGACCTATTAGATTTATCAAGTAGAGCAGGGAAAGTATTCGGTGTTTCTTTTACGACTTTATTATACTTAACAATTGGACCTTTCTTTGCAATCCCTAGAACAGGGACTACTACTTATGAATTAGGACTATCTAGCTTTGTAGCACCAGAAAATGCTACAATTGCTCAAGCTATTTTCTTAGCATTCTTTATGGCATTAACATTATGGTTAGCTATTAGTCCTAATAAATTAGTAGATAGAATTGGAACTGTAATCACACCAGTTTTACTGCTTTCAATGGTTGTTTTAATCATTGCATCATTAGTTAAACCAATGGGTCTAGCACAAGAACCTACAAAAACTTATCAAACTACTTCATTAGCATTTACAAATGGACTAATGGAAGGTTATAATACAATGGACGCATTAGCATCATTAGTATTTGGTATCATCGTAATCAACTCTGTTAAATTATACGGAGCAAAAACTAAAAAAGAAGTATTTAATAATACAGCTAAATCAGCAATTATCGCTGCTTTATTACTAGCTTTAGTATATGTATTTATTTCTAATATTGGAGCAACATCAGTTTCTGTTTTAGGATTACAAAAAACAGGAGCAGGAGTATTAACTGGGGCAACAACATATTACTTTGGTAATGTTGGTAAATTATTACTATTCGTTATCGTATTCTTAGCTTGTTTAACTACAAGTGTAGGATTAGTAACAGCTTGTGCTTCATTCTTCGTAAGACTTTATGATAAAGTTAGTTATAAAACGTACGCTATCGCGTTAACATTATTCTCATTTGCAGTAGGTAACTACGGATTAGCAGCAATCATCCAAGGAGCTGTTCCAGTACTTGTTTTATTATATCCATTAACAATGGTATTAATTTTACTAGGATTTTTAAACAACTTCTTTGGTGGTAAAAAAGTAGTTTATGTTTGTACAGTTTTATTCACTGGATTATTTAGTTTATATTCTACTGTAGCTTCAACATTTAAGCTTGCAGTACCTGCAGTTGATAATGCACTAGCTAAAGTAAACTTCCTTCCAGTACCAGCTGATTTTGCATGGTTAAACTATGCATTAGTAGGATTTGTACTTGGAATTGTATTAACATTCTTTGTAAAAGAAAATAAATAACTATATGTAAGATGGTAGAGGAAATATCTTCTATCATCTTTTATTTTTTAACTATTGTTTTGACATTAGGTTAAAGCAATGGTATTATTATAAGATGTAATCTAATATTTTAAGAGATAAAATGAATATAATAACAAAACATTACACTAATGTTATTTTTTTAGGAGAAATAATGGTTTTAGAATTTAAAGAATATACAAAAAAAATAAAAAGAGATACAATATTAGAACTTGATTTTAGAGTTGAAACAGGAGAAATATTAACTATTGTTAATAATAGTTCTGCTAGTTTAGAATTATTAAAAGACTCATTTAGACAAAGAACTAAGTTTAAAGGTGAGATTCTTTTCGATGGTGAGAATATAAATAATCAGAGACTTTTATTTGCTAAAGATTTTGGTTTTTATAATGATTTATCATTATTAAAAAATTTAAAAAAAGCATTATCTCTATTTAATATAAAAGCTACTGAAGAAGAATTAGTAGGAGATCTAGAATTTTTAAACTTAAATTCTAGTAGAAAATATAAAGATTTAGAATCAAATGAAGTAATAAAATTTCATATTCTATTTTCAATTTTAATAGATCAAAATGTATTGATTATTGATAACACTGAAGAAAGCTTAACTACTGAAGATAAAGAGGAGATAAGTGAATTAATTCTTGATAAATCGAACAATGCAAATGTTATTATTTTAGATACAATGCTTGATAGCTTTAATAGTATTGCTGATAAAGTTCTAGTTATTACTGATGGAATTAAATCATACTTCGGAAGTCTAGAAGACTTATTAATATTAAAGCAACTTACGGCTATAAATGTTTCTAGTCAAGAAAACCTAGATGAAATTTTAGAAGGGCATAAATTTACTATTTATCACAATAATGAAATTGTAGTAAGAGAAGAAGTTCTTGAAGAAGTAGTATATGCCTTATTGAAAAATAACATAGAAGTTTTTCAAATTCGCAATTTAGGTGAAAAAATTAAATTATATGAGGGCGAGGCTGATCTATAATGTTGTTTGCAATAGAATTCGGAAAGTTATTTAGACGTAAATTTAATTACTTGTTTATAATTATTTTATCGTTAATTAACTTTGCATTTGTATATAAACTAGACGCATTGGCTACGTTTTATGATAAGTCAATACTAGATATTATATTTTCAATAATTCTGAAAGTGAATATGGTAACTGTATTTTTTATAATGGGATTAAATTATATATATTCATATAGAGAAGATTATATTTCAAAAGTCAATGTTCTTTTGGAAATAAGAAAAAAGAAAACAACAAGAGATATCTTATCTATTTTAGCAAATTTAATTTATTTTTTAGTTTACTATGTTATAGTAATTGCATGTTTCGTAGGAATAATTTTCTTACGAAAAAGAAATGTTTTTGAAGAGTTAAAAACATTAACGTTGAATGTTAATACAGCAGGATCATTTGCTACGATGCTAGTTTTATTATTCGTGTTTGCTAATCTTGTTTTCTTACTAGCTTTAACACTATTCAATAACACAAACTTGGCAATTTCTTTCTCACTTTTATATTTTATAGGAGGAGAAGTAATAGCAAATATGATAAAATCTAGATTTTCTGTACCAGCAGAAAGAGTAGATAATAGCGTATTAACTATCTTTACTAAATCATTTAATCTATTAAATCAGAATATTACTTTTAGTCTGGGGAACTTTTTACCACTTGTATTAAACATGTTAGGATTAATTGTAGTAATAGTTATTGTTAGATTAATGAAAAAAATTATAGGATAGAAGGAGACTAGAATGGATACACAGATACTAATTCAATATGTGATAGTATTATTGAGTTTAATACTTTTAGAAGGATTGCTTTCGGCAGACAATGCTATTGTTCTTGCTGTTATGGTTAGACATCTACCACCTAAAGAACAGAAGCATGCATTGATGTACGGTCTTGCAGGAGCACTAATATTTAGAATAATAGCGATTTTCTTAATTACAATTTTAGCACAGTATTGGGAAATTCAAGTTTTAGGTGGTTTATACTTGCTGTATATGGCAGGTGCGCATATTAAAGAATTTTTCGATAAGCGAAAACAAGTTGATGAAACTGAAGAAATTGCTGAACCTAAAAAACAAAGTGGTTTTTGGGTGACTGTAATTAAAGTTGAGCTTACTGACATAGCTTTTGCGATTGATTCAATTTTGGCTGCTGTAGCTATCGCGATAACATTGCCTCATATTTCTGAAATATCTATTGGAGGAATTAACCTTGGTCAATTTACTGTAATGGTAATTGGAGGTTTTGTTGGTGTAATTATCATGCGTTATGCAGCTAATATATTTATAAGAGTATTAGAAACTAAACCTGGTTTAGAAATCGCTGCATTTCTAATTGTTGGTTGGGTAGGTATTAAACTATTTGTAATTGCAGCTGCGCATGAAAAATTAGCACTTATCCCTCATGATTTTCCACATTCTACACTTTGGACTGTTATTTTCTGGGTAGTATTACTCGGATTATTAGTGTGGGGAGTATTAGTTTCAAAAAGATTTGAAAATAAATAATATTTTAGAAGAGATGATATGTATATATCGTCTCTTTTTAGTATTTGTATGTTTTTTATTTTCGTATACACAAATTAATATATATGATATAATTTTAAATTATATAATTAAAATACAAGGAGGATAAAAATGGCATTTGATGGTTTTTTCATAAGAAAAATGGTGAAAGAATTAGAAGAAAATATATTAAATGGTCGTATAAATAAAATAAATAATTTATCGACAGACGAATTTGTATTTTCTGTTAGAAAAGGAAAAAATTTAAAGTTATTTTTATCTGCAAATTCAAGTGCATCTAGAATACAGTTAACAAATAATAGTTTTGAAAATCCTTCAACACCTTCGAACTTTTGTTCAGTACTGAGAAAGTATTTAACAGGTGGAATAATATTAGAGATTAATCAAGTTAATAATGACCGAATAGTAATTTTTAAAATTAAAAACTTTGATGATTTAGGATATGAAAAGTATTATTATCTAATTTCGGAATTAATGGGTAAACACTCAAATATAATATTAACTAATGAAGATAATATAATCTTAGAGTCTTTAAAAAATAGTTATAGTCTTGAATATAAGAGATCGACTATATCTAATATGGAATATACTCTTCCTCCGACAGCTGAAAAAATTAACCCCTTTGACTTTAGTCGCTATAGTGATATTGAGTTTTCTATTGATGATAAGAAATTTTTAATGAAAAGTTTCTACGGTGTTTCAGCATTACTGAATAATTATTTTGAAAAAAATTCGAAAGAGGATTTGAAAAATTCATTTATTAGTTTTTGTGAAGAATTTGATAATTACTATAAACCCGTTTTACTTGAAGAGAACAATAAGAAAGATTTTTATTTCTTTCAAGTTAAAGAGTATAGTAGGGATTTTGAATCGTTGTCACAATTATTAGATTATTACTACATGGATATAGCTAGAGAGTCAATAAATAAAAATACTGACAAAAAACTTTTTAATTTTGTTAATTCTAAAATAAATAGATTAAATAAGAAAATTGTTATATTAAAAGATGAACTGGAACAAGCTAACAATAGAGATGATTATAAATTAAAGGGACAACTTCTAATTTCAAATATTTATTTATTTAAAAAAGAAATACCAGAGATTGTAACACTGCAAAATTTTTATAGTGAAGATTTATTGGACATTGAGATTGAGTTAGATCCAAATCTAACTATTGAGAAAAATTCAGAGAAGTACTTTGATTTATATAAAAAGAACAAGAGGACGATTGAGAATTTAATTGAACAAATAGAGATTGCAAAACAGGATTTAGGATATTTTGAGACTATTAAATTCCAAATCGAAAATGCAGATAAAACGGATATAGCGGAAATCAAAGAAGAATTGATTGCTAATGGAATATTAAAAGAAAAGATAAAGGTTAATAAGAAAAAGAATAAGAGTAATTATTTTGTAATTAATCATAATGGTACCGCCATTTATGTTGGAAAAAATAATCTTCAAAATGATGCTATTACTAATAAATTAGCAAGACGAGATTATCTATGGTTTCATGCTAAAGATATTCCTGGTAGTCACGTCGTAATCTTTGATAATAATCCTAGTGAAGAAACAATAGAAGTTGCATCAATGTTAGCTGCTTATTATTCGAAGTTTAAAAATGAAGAGTATGTTAATGTTGATAGAACATTAATTAAAAATGTAAAAAAAATATCTGGTGCTAAACCTGGTTTAGTAACATATACCGGACAAAAAACGGTTAAACAAAAAATTGATAAAGATCTTATAGGAGAGCTCTTAATAAAATAAAACAATTAAATAGTTTAGAAAGGTGAACATATGAATGATAAATTAGATGTGAAGGCTAGTATAAAAGATACATTACCGACAGTTTTTGGATACATTGGTATAGGGATAGCCTTTGGAATTATTGCGAGTTCAGTTGGACTCAGTCCTTTCTTTGTTGGAGCAATGTCATTATTTATATATGCAGGAGGAGCTCAATTTATAACTGTAAGTATGCTTTCTAGTGGCTTTCCTATACTCTCAATTATTTTGGCAACATTTCTAATAAACTCAAGAATGATATTAATGAGCATGGCAACAGCTCCCTTTTTCAAACGATATAGTGTGTTTAAAAATATTATAATTGGTACTTTTTTAACTGATGAGAGTTTTGCTTTAGGGATGAATAAACAAAACTATACTAATGGAAGGCTGACTTACGAATGGTTCAATACTGCAAACCTAGTATCTTATTTTACTTGGTCAGTATCATCGGTACTAGGTGCGTTACTGGGTGGAATAGTTAAGGATCCTAGGGCTTTAGGATTGGATTTTGCTCTAGTAGCAATGTTTATAGGATTACTATATTAACAAGTTATTTCAGATTTTACTATAAAGAAAAAAGTACAATTTCTAGTAATAGTTGTTGTGTTCTTCTTAGTATATTTTGGAATGATTTTTATTCCAAGTAATTTATTAATTATAGTGGTTACTTTAATAGGATGTGCGATAGGAGTGGTATTGAAACATGTTATCTACTAGCTATATAATATTAACAATATTAGGATGTTCAATTGTTACTTGGTTATCTAGGGTACTTCCATTCATATTGTTGAAGAAATTTGATTTACCTAAACCAGTTATAGAGTATCTAAGTTTTGTACCGATTGTAATAATGTCGGCTTTATGGTTCAATAGTCTGTTTGTTCAAAAGATTGGGGAGTTCCCTCAAATTAATTATGAAAATCTACTTGCTTCATTTCCCACTGTATTAAGTGCTATTATTTCAAAGAGTCTCCTGGTGATAGTTGTAGTAGGAATAATTTCATTAGCGATTATTAGAATTGTATTTTAAAAATAAAAAATGAGAATTTTAAGAAAATATAACCGAATTAATTTACAACTTAAATATACATGTTTATAGTTTAAATTTTTTTCGATTTATGGTATCATAAAAAGATAATAAAACATAACAGAAGGATACGAAAAATGGAGAAAGGATTATTAATAGTTCTTTCAGGACCTTCAGGAGTTGGTAAAGGTACTGTTAGAAAAAGAATTTTTGAAAGTAATGATGTTGACTTCGAATATTCAATTTCAATGACGTCAAGAGGTATTAGACCTGGTGAAGTAGACGGAGTTGATTATTTCTTTAAGACAAAAGAAGAATTTGAATCTTTAATTCAACAAGGTGAGTTATTAGAATATGCTCAATATGTTGATAATTATTACGGAACTCCCGTTAAATATGTAAGGGAGACGATGGAAAAAGGAAAAGATATATTTTTAGAAATTGAAGTACAAGGTGCAGGACAAGTAAAAAGTAAAATTCCAGATGCTTTATTTATATTTTTAGCACCACCAAGTATCGGTGATCTTAAAGAAAGATTAAAAGGACGTGGAACTGAGACTGATGAAGTAATAGAATCACGTATAGCAAAAGCTAAAAAAGAAATTAACATGATGCACTTATATGATTATGTTGTTGAAAATGATGAAGTAGATAAAGCTGTAGAAAGAATAAAAGCAATTATACTTAGTGAGCATTTAAAACGTGAGCGCATAGAGATGAAATATAGAAGAGCATTATTAGAATTAGAAGAAATGTAGGAGAAAAAAATGTTATATCCAAAATTAGACGTATTAAAATCAAAAGTAAATTCAAAATATATGCTAGTATCATTAGCAAGTAAAAGAGCAAGAGAACTATTTGCAAATCCTGAAACAAGCAAACTAGATAAATACACTTCTCATAAAGAAGTTGGTAAAGCATTAGAGGAAATTGCTGAAGGTAAAATTTCTGTATTAGAAAAATAGTTTAGATTATTGTTTACAAAATAGTATTTTTAGTGTAAAGTAATATAAGTGTTTTTCTTTGAGTGATCGCGGCAGTAATGCTGAGGAAAGTCCATACTCACACAAGCTGAGATGCTTGTAGTGTTCAACGCTAAACGAAAAAATAAGTTTAGGCACCTTATGGTGACGGCAGAAAATATGACCTAAGTAGTTTTCTATATGGTTATATGTCTTGAAAGTGCCACAGTGACGGAGTTCTTATAGAAATATAAGAAGTGGAACGCGGTAAACCCCTTGAGTGAGCAATTCAAATTTTGGTAGAAGCACTTATTCCACAGAAATGAATGTAGGAATAGGAAATATGTATATATTTAGACAGATGATCACAGCTATTTTTACGAGAGTAGACTAGTCTCGTTCGAGTAAGATAGATACAGAATATGGCTTATGATAAGAAAAACAACTAGTTCTAGGGGCTCTTAGGAGCCCCTTTTTTTAAGGAGGAAGAAATGAATTTTAATTTAGTAGCAACAACCCCTATGGGAATTGAAGCAATAGTAGCTAAAGAAGTGCAAGAATTAGGTTATGAAACAAAAGTAGAAAACGGGAGAGTGTTCTATTCAGGAGATAAGAGAGCAATAGTACGTTCGAATCTATGGTTAAGATGTGCAGATAGGGTTAAAATCGTAGTTGCACAATTTCCTGCGTATACTTTCGAAGAACTTTTTGAAAAAACTAAAGAAATAGAATGGGATAAGTATCTACCAGTAGATGCCAAATTCCCTGTAGATGGACGAAGTCATAAGTCTACATTATTCAGTGTTTCTGACTGTCAATCAATCGTTAAAAAAGCAATTGTTGAGAAAATGAAAAAAAGCTATGGAGTTACAGGTTGGTTAACGGAGACTGGAGCTAGATATAGATTAGAGATTATTATGTTAAATGATATTGCGACTATTCTATTAGATACTTCTGGAGATGGACTGCATAAGCGTGGATACCGAGCTAAACAAGGGACAGCACCATTAAAAGAAACATTAGCAGCAGCAATGGTTAAACTTACAAACTGGAAAGGTGAAACACCATTATACGATCTATTTTGTGGATCGGGAACATTATTAATTGAAGCGGCAATGGCAGCACAAAATATGGCACCTGGAATCAATAGAAACTTTGACTTTGAAAAATGGCCTTGGATGCCTAAAAGTCTTGTAGATGAAGAAAGAAATAAGGCGGAGGATCTAATTGATTATGATAAAGAATTAGAATTATATGGTTCCGATATTGACCCTAAGATGATAGCAACTGCTGAAAATAATGCTGAAGAAATAGGATTAGCAGGTGTTATTAAGTTTAAACAAATGTCAGTTTTTGACTTTGTGGCGAAGAAGGAAACTGGTTGTGTGATTGCCAACCCACCGTATGGAGAACGTTTAGGTGAGAAAAAA
Organism: Gemella haemolysans ATCC 10379; assembly: GCF_000173915.1. Classification (NCBI taxonomy): domain Bacteria; kingdom Bacillati; phylum Bacillota; class Bacilli; order Caryophanales; family Gemellaceae; genus Gemella; species Gemella haemolysans. The sequence continues at coordinate 120,325 of NZ_ACDZ02000011.1, forward strand.
GAGGTAGAGGCGATGTATAAGTTTTTAGGGACTGAACTAAAAAATAAAAAACATTGGTCACTTTACTTATTAACTTCTCATAAAATGTTTGAACATTTATATGGTAAAAAGGCGACAAAAAGAAGAAAGCTATTTAATGGTTCCATTGAATGTACCTATTATCAATACTGGGGAGAAAAATTAAGATAACATTTGACAATTATAAAAATATATCATAAAATAAGGATGTAAGTAGAGTTATATTATAAAGAAAAGAGGTTGAGTTTATGCATTTAACAAAAAGTACTGAACAAGCAATCTGTATAATGGTAATGTTATACCTTCAAGATAGGCATGTTTTCTTAAATTCTAAGGAAATAAGCCAGCGTTTAAATATTTCTCCAACGTATCTGAAAAAAATTATGAGAAAATTGGTTGTCAATGATTTAGTAAAAGCTAACACTGGTATTGGCGGGGGATATAAATATAAATCAAATAAAAAAGTTACTTTATATGACGTATATGTAGCGCTAAATGATGAAGTAGAAATATTTGCTTTAAAAACAGATTATGTGTCTAAAATTTTTGAAGGTGCGTTAGCAGTTGATAAACGTTATAGCAAGTATTTGAAAAAAGTTAACACTGTAAATAAAGCTATAAAATCTTCATTAGAAGAAATTACAATTGAAAACTTAGTTGAAGATATTCTAGAAGAGAATTCTAAAATAAGATTAGATTGGAATAATTGGGAAGACGAATTTGAAAGGGTAAACGTCTTCTTTAAAGGATAAAAAAGAACGGTTATGAAAATTCATAACCGTTCTTTTTATTATAAAGCACTAGCAAATGATTCGATAAATTTATCGATATTTTCAAAGTCTTCGTCTGTATCTGCTTCGATTTCAATTTTAAGGTTTTCTGTTGGGTTAGTTGCACCAGTTTTAGCAATTTGTTCGTTGAATTGATCTACAGAAACACAATATTCATCATAAATTGTGTCACCAGTACCTATAACTCCATAGATTTTTCCTTCATAGTCTTTATCAGCAAGTGCTTCGAAAAATTCTTCCATTTCCTCTGGTAGCTCTCCTTCACCGTATGTGTATGTAGCTACGATAAATGCATCTGCATCATCAAGAAAATCAAAATCTTCCATATCTTCGATAAATAATTTTTCTATTTCTAATCCTTTTTCTTCTTCGAATTTTTCTATCATTAAATCAGATAACATTTCAGTATTACCTGTTAAACTCGCATAAACTAATTTAATATTCAAAAAGGTCCCTCCGTTCTATTTATATATAAATGATAACTATTCCCTATTATAACGTATAAGAAAAGTTAAGTAAACAAAAACATTTTATAATATTTATTTTGAGCAAAATTATTGAAAATTTGTGAAAAATATAGTTTAATTTTACTATAATTTTCATCTTGGAGGTACAGTATGGAAAAAGGTTTAATTCTTTTCCATTTTATCTGTAGTAGGAGTAAAATTTAATATTAAAATTTTACAAATATAAATAGAAGATGAGTAATATACTCATTGTGGAGGATAGATAAATGGAAAACAAATTTACATTTTTTGAGAAATTTATTATGATTTCTACAAAAGAAACTTTATTATTTTTATTAGTACTTTTTGGGTTATTTTACTTTATGTATTATCTAGCACAAAAAAGAGTTAGTTCTTCAAAACGAACTTTATTATCAACAGCAATTGGTTTACTTTTAGGTATTGCTATTCAAGCATATTCAGGATTCAGCGATGAACCAATGAAAATTAAATATGTTGCTGAGATTACGACTTGGTATTCACTATTCGGTAATGGTTTCATCGATTTAATTAAGATGTTGATAATTCCATTGGTACTTGTCTCAATAATTAATGTTATTGTTAATATTAATGCAAATACAGACGTTAAAAAATTAACACGTTTAACATTGATTATTACATTAGGTATGGTAGCAATTAGTTCAATCGTTGGATTTATAGTCTCTTCAGTATTTAAACTTGGAAGTAGTTCTATTGTATTAGGAAACGGAGAAAGTAAAATTAAAGAAGTGAAGAATGTTGTAACAATTATTCGAGAATTAATTCCTTCGAATCCAATAAAAGCAATGGTTGATTTTAACGTTATCGGTATAGTTATCTTTGCAATGTTTATAGGCTTAGCAGCAAGATATATTCAAAATAAAGATGAAAACAAAGTTAAGACTTTTATTGATTATATCGCCAACTTACATGCTATAATTTCTCGTATGACAGTCCTAGTAATTAGATTATTACCCTATGCAGTAATCCCATTACTAGCCAACACAATTGCACAAAGAGGATTAAAATCAATTAAAGATGTACTATTATTTATTGCTTTACTATATGTAGCCGTAGTAATTCAATTCATTATTCAAGGATTATTCTTAGTTTTACACGGTGTTTCACCAGTTACATATTTCAAAAAAGCAAGTAAACCTTTAGTCTTAGCATTTACATCACGTTCAAGTGCAGGTACTTTACCTTTAACAATTAGTACATTAACTAAAGAAATGGGTGTTAACCAATCAACAGCTAACTTTGTTGCTTCATTCTCATCTACAGCAGGAATGCAAGGATGTGCGGGAATTTATCCGACTATGTTAGTTGTGTTCTTGGCTAATGCAAATGGAATCACTATTGATGCAACATTATTCATTATGACTGTGGTTGTGGTAACATTAGGTTCAGTAGGTATTGCAGGAGTTCCGGGAACAGCAATTACTGCCGCTTCAGTTTCAGTAAATGGAGTAGGTTTTGGGGCATTATTTAACCAAATTAATCCAATCTTAGCAGTAGATCCGATCTTAGATATGGGACGTACATGCTTAAACGTTAGTGGTGGTATGACAAACTCAATCATGGTTGATAAGCATTTAGGTTTATTTAGTAAAGATAAATTTAATGAGTTTAAAAAGGTAACAGAATAGACAAATTAATCGCAGTGTAAAGATACTGCGATTTTTTGTATTCAAATTTTACAGTTGATATAGCAAAAATATAAAAACTATATTATTAAAATGTAGAAGTTATTTGAAATATAAAATAACAAAACTTATAATATGTATATTATTAGTTTTTTTGTTCGCAATATGATAATATAATAAAGGTAAAAATTTAGTAATATATCAAAATTTTGGTCAAAGCATTATTTTGCAATTACGTTAAAATATATGGAGGTACTATGACTGAATTTTTAAAAGAATATGATGTTATTGTAATTGGTGGAGGACATGCCGGAATTGAGGCAGCCCATGCAGCAAGTAGAAAAGGTGTTAAAACTTTAATGATTACAATTAACTTAGATACTATTGGTTTTATGCCATGTAACCCGAGTGTAGGAGGACCGGCAAAAGGTATTGTTGTTCGTGAAGTAGATGCACTAGGTGGTCTAATGGGACGAGTAGCTGATAAAACTAATATTCAAAGTAAAATGTTAAATACTGCAAAAGGTCCAGCAGTTCGTGCACTAAGAATGCAATCTGATAAGGTAGAATACCAACTAGAGATGAAGAGGATTTTAGAAGATACTCCAAATCTAGATATTGAGCAAGCAATGGTACGTGAACTTATTATTGAAGATAATAAAGTGGTTGGTCTAAGAACAATGCTAGGTACAGCATATAAGGCTAAGACAATAATTATCACAACTGGTACTTATTTACGTGGTGAAATCGTAATTGGAGATATTAAATATTCTTCAGGACCAAACCATCAGATGCCATCTATAGATCTTGCAAAACAATTAGAAGAATTAGGTTTTGATTTAGTTAGATTTAAAACTGGAACACCACCAAGGGTTAATGCTGATAGCGTAGATTTTTCAAAAACAGCAATTCAGCCGGGGGATGATGAGGAGCATGCATTTAGTTATGAGACTAAAGAATTTGTAAAAGATCAGGTTCCTTGTTGGTTAACTTATACTAATACAAGTACACATGAAATTATTGATAAAAACTTAGGGCGTTCTGCAATGTATTCTGGAGTAATAAAAGGAACAGGACCAAGATATTGTCCAAGTATTGAAGATAAATATGTTCGTTTTAATGATAAGGAAAGACACCAACTTTTCTTAGAACCAGAAGGTAGAAATACTAAAGAAATCTATGTTCAAGGTTTATCAACTTCTTTACCTGATGATGTACAAAGAGACATGGTTCGAAGTATTGCAGGGCTAGAAAATGCAGTAATTATGCGTAATGGTTATGCTATTGAGTATGATGCTGTAAATCCAACAACACTTTGGCCAACATTAGAGACAAAATTAATCGATGGATTATTTACAGCTGGTCAGATTAATGGTACAAGTGGTTATGAGGAAGCTGCAGGTCAAGGAATTATGGCAGGAATAAATGCCGCATGTAAAGTGCTAGGCGAGGAACCGATGATTCTAGGTCGTGATGAAGCATATATTGGAGTGCTTATTGATGATTTAGTAACAAAAGGAACAAATGAACCATATAGACTTCTAACTTCAAGAGCGGAACATAGATTACTTCTACGTCATGATAATGCAGATATGCGTTTAACAGAAAAAGCTTATAATTATGGCTTAGTAACTGAAGAAAGATACAATATATTCTGTGAAAAACGTAGTATGGTAGCTGATGAAATAGAAAGACTTAAGACTTTTAGAATAACTCCAACAGCTGCAACTTTAGAAAAATTAGCAGAGTTAAATAGTGCGGAAATTCGTGATGGAATTTTAGCCATTGATATGCTGAGACGTCCCGAATTATCTCATGCAAATGTACTTTATTTAGCAAATGATAAAACGGTTTTACCTAAAGACGTAGTAGAACAGGTTGAAATTGAGGTTAAATATGAAGGGTATATTAAAAAATCTATTCAACAAGTTGAAAAACTTAAAAAAATGAATGAGATGAAAATACCAACAGATCTAAATTATGATGATGTACCAAGTTTAGCTTTAGAAGCAAGGGAAAAACTAAAAAAAGTTTTACCATTAACTATTGGACAAGCATCTCGTATATCAGGAGTTAATCCAGCGGATATTTCTATTCTATTAGTATACTTAGAACAAAGAAGAGGTATGAATAATGAATAAGGAACAGTTCTATAATGCTGTGAAAGAAAAGGTAGGTATAGAATTATCGGAACTTCAAAAAGATCAGTATAGTAAATACTATGATTTAGTTGTAGAATGGAATCAAAAAATCAATCTCACGGCTATTACTGAAGAAGATGAGTTCTATACAAAACATTTCTTTGATTCGATTTCATTAGCATTTTATAAAGACTATTCAAATATTGAAAGTATTTGCGATGTGGGAAGCGGTGCAGGATTTCCGTCTATTCCACTAAAAATATTATACCCAAATTTAAAAGTTACCATTGTTGATTCTTTAAATAAACGTATTAAGTTTTTAAATCTAGTTAAAGATGAACTTGGACTTACTGATTGTAATTTTGTTCATGCAAGAGCGGAAGAGTTTGGTCAAAATAAAGAATACAGAGAAAGTTTCGAAATAGTCACTGCTAGAGCGGTAGCAAGATTAAATATATTAGCTGAGCTTTGTTTACCATTAGTTAAGAAAGATGGTTACTTCTTAAGTTTAAAAGCTCAAAAAGCTGAAGAAGAGACTAATGAAGCAATAAATGCAATAAAACTTTTAGGTGGAAAATTAGAGAAAGATCTTGAATTTGATATTGAAGGTGAAGAAAGGCATATACTAGAAATTCGTAAAGCTAAAGAAACACCTAATAAATATCCAAGGAAAGCTGGTACACCTAATAAAAAACCATTACTATAGAATAAATTAAAGGAGAATTTTGTAGTTATATCTACGAATTCTCCTTTTGTGTATACTTTAACGAAATAAAAAAGAAAAAAGGGAAAAATTTTCAAAAAATTCTTTACTTTTTTTTGATTTTATATTATTATATTTATTATATTAAAAACAAACAAGAAAAAGGAGGATATATATGTCAAAAAGAGTAAAGGATTTTCTTAATATTATTTTAAACGGAACTGCCTTAGGAGTGGTTGCTGGATTAATTCCAAACGCTGTTTTAAGTACATTATTTAAGTACTTAGGAACTCTATTTGCACCGAGCGTGTTCACGACACTATCACAAGCGATGTATTTATTACAATTTTCTATTCCAGTTTTAGTCGGTGTTATTGTTGGGCAAAGTTTAAAATTTAAACCTTTAGAGTCAGCAGTATTGGGAGCAACAGTTTTAGCTGCAAGTGGTTCATTAACATTTAATGCCCAAACAAAAGCGTGGACTGGAGTTCCGATGGGAGATTTATTTAATGTAATTTTAATAACAGCAATTGGAGCATTAGTATTAAGTTATGTTAAAGATAAATTTGGAGCTGTTACAATCATTTTCTTACCAATAACTGGAGGATTAGTAGCAGCATTAGGATTAGTAACATTACCTTACACAAAAAGTTTAACTAAACTTTTAGCTTCATTACTATTTGAATTCACAACATTACAACCAGTATTAATGTGTGTATTAATAACAATGGCGTTCTCATTCTTAATTGTAACACCTGTATCAACAGTAGCTATGGGATTAATTTTATTCACTAATGAGAACTATGTAGGAGCAGGGGCTGCTACTTTAGGATTAGTATCAGCTGCTGCAGTATTAGCAATTGGTACATTTAGAGCAAATAGTAAAGGAGCAAGTGTTGCCATCCTTCTAGGAGCAATAAAACTTATGATGCCTAACTGTGCACGTAAACCACAGTTATTCCTTACGATTTTAACAACAGCAGCAGTTACAGGTTTATCTGGATACTTCCTAAAAATTCTTGGAACTCATGAAAGTGCAGGATTTGGAATTATCGGATTAATCGGACCGACAAAATCATATGCAATGAATGGTGGAAACTTACTTCCAATTCTATTAGCGTTCTTTGTAATTCCGTTTGTAGTTGCATTTTTAGCTGATAGATTGTATTCAGATGTTTTAAAACTATATAAGCCTGAAGCTTATAAACCAGAAAGCTTATAATAAATTAAAAGGGGCTTATTTAAAAGTCCTAAAAATTAACAAAGTTCATATAGGAACTAATAGACGTAGTGTTTTATTAATATTTAAATTTACTTTATAAAACCTTTTTAGATATATAATAAAAAGTGCAGGGGTGACTCGACAAAATCTCATTTCTTAAGAAATCGCGATTTATGAGTTACTCCTTTTTTTATACTAAAAATATAGAGATAACGTTGACAAAGTAATTTTGTAATTATAAAATTATAATAGTAAATATATTAAGGAGAATGATTATGAAAATTTTATTTGCAGGAGCTGGGGCATTAGGATCGAGATTTGGATACATGTTATTTAAAAATAATGAAGATGTAACTTTTGTTGATACTTGGGGAGAGCACGTTGAGAAAATAAGAAATAAAGGACTAAAGGTAATTATTGATGAGGTTGATTTAGGAAACTTCTATATTCCAATATATAAACCAGAGCAGATTTCAGGGAAGTATGATGTTATATTTGTAGCTACTAAATCAATGCAATTAAGACCAATGTTAGAAAGTGTGAAGCATCTTTTTCATGAAGATACTAAAATTATTTGTATATTAAATGGTCTTGGACATGTGGAAACACTGAAAGATTATGTCAAAGAAGAAAATATTTTAATAGGTGTTACAGTATGGACTAGTGGTCTTGGAGGACCAGGAATATTGGAAGCCCATGGAACAGGAAAAATAGAATTAAAACAGGTTAAAGAGATTAACCTAGATAGAACATTATCTTTAGTAGAAAGATTCAACGATGCTGGATTAAATATTAGATACTCAGAAAACGCATTTCAGTCTATTTGGCATAAAGCAGGATTAAACTGTGTATTAAATACTTATTGTACATTGATTGATTGTAATATAAATCAATATGGAAGTTTTGAAAAGAATCTTGAATTAACTAGAGCAGTTCTTAATGAAGTAACAGCAGTTGGTAGAGCAGAAGGGATAGATGTAAAACAAGAAATTATAGAAAATAATATAAAAAACTGTTTTCCTCTTGAAACTGCTGGAGCCCATTATCCATCATTATATCAAGATATGAAAAATGGACGTTTAACAGAAATTGATTATTTAAATGGAGAAGTATCAAGATTAGGGAAAATACATAATATTCCAACTCCTGTTTGTGATGTCATTACATTAATGATTCACTCTAAGGAGTTCATCAATAATAATAAATAATAGTATTATAAAAGGGATGCTAAAAGGCTCTAAGTGGAGAAATATCAATGTTTTACTTGTATTTTTCTGTCAAAAAAGGTATAATAGTTCGTATGTTCAATTTGTCTATTTTTGAATAGGAGGAAAAGATATGTCATTAGAAATTAATAATGAATTTGGTCATGTTTCTATAAGTGATGATGTTATTGCATCAGTAGCTGGTGGAGCAGCTGTAAGTTGCTACGGTATTATAGGAATGGCTAGTAAAAATCAAGTTAAAGATGGAATTACAGAAATTTTACGTAAAGAAAATTACGCAAAAGGAATTAAAGTAAAAAAAGATGAAGATAAACTTGTTATTGATTTATATATAATTGTTATGTATGGAACAAAAATTTCAGAAATAGCAAACAATGTTCAATCTTCAGTTAAATATCAAATAGAAAAAACACTAGGTGTTAAAGTAGATGAAATTAACATTTACATTCAAGGCATCAAGGTAAATAAATAGGAGGAAAGATAGTGGAGAAAATTAACGGACTTGTTTTAGCTGAAATGATCGACTTAGGATCGAAAAATTTAGCTAAAAATGCAGAAAAAATAAACGCATTGAACGTTTTCCCTGTACCAGATGGTGATACAGGAACAAATATGAATCTTTCGATGTCATCAGGTGCAAAAGAAACAGCTGCAAATGTTGTTGAAAACATCGGTGAATTAGGTAAATCTTTTTCTAAAGGTTTATTAATGGGTGCACGTGGAAACTCTGGTGTTATCCTTTCTCAACTATTTAGAGGGATGTCTCAACACATCGCTGATAAAAAGGAAGTTAATGCAAAAGAATTTGCTGAAGCTATTCAAAATGGTGTAAGTATTGCATATAAAGCGATAATTAAACCTGTAGAAGGAACAATCCTAACAGTTGCACGAGAAGCAGCAGAAGCTGGACTAAAAGCAGCTGAAAATACTACTTCTGTAGTAGAAGTAATGGAAGCTATATATGCTGAAGCGCAAGCGTCTCTAAAAAGAACACCTGAATTATTACCAATCTTAAAAGAAGTTGGTGTAGTAGATTCAGGAGGTCAAGGTCTTGTTTGTGTATATCAAGGATTTGTTGCTGCACTGAAAGGTGAAAAAATCGAAGGTTTAGAAGCGGTAGAAACTAATCTTGTTGACATGCAATTCGAAGATGATCATGATATGGACTTCATGAATCCTGAAGATATAGTATACGGATTCTGTACAGAATTCACTGTACGTCTTGATAAAGAGAAAAAAGAATTTAATGAAGATAAATTCCGTGAAGATATGAGTAAATTTGGGGATTCATTATTAGTTATTTCTGATAGTGAGTTTGTAAAAATTCATGTTCACACAGAAACTCCAGGGGATGTGTTCAACTATGGGCAACAATACGGAGAACTTATCAAAATTAAATCTGATAATATGAGAGAACAACACCGTGAAGTTCTTAGAAAACAAGAGGCAAAACAAGCAACTGCTCCAAAAGAACTTAAAGAACAAGCGATGATTTCTATTTCTATGGGAGCTGGATTAAGTAAAGTTTTAACTTCAATGGGAGTTGACTATATCGTTGAAGGTGGGCAAACGATGAATCCATCTACTGAGGATATTATGAAAGCTATTAAAGAAGTTAACGCTAAGAATATCTTTATTTTCCCTAATAACAAAAACATACAACTTGCAGCAAAACAAGCTGCAGAGTTAGCAGAAGAAAATGTTTTTGTTGTTGAAAGTAAAACAGCACCTCAAGGGCTTGCTGCGGTAATGGTATACAATCCACAAGCAGCTGCTGAAGAGAACTTTGCAAATATGCAAGAAGTTTTATCTACAGTAAGTACTTTAGAAATTACCCATGCTGTTCGTGATACTAATATTGAAGGTGTTGAAATTAAGAAAGATGAATTCATGGGAATTAGAAACGGTAAGATTGTAGTTTCTAATCTATCACTTAATACAGTATTAGAAGAATTATTAGAAAAATCACTTGATGAAGATTCTGAAATTGTTACACTTTACCTTGGTGAAGAAAGTACTGAAGAATATACTGATTTCTTAGAACAATTAATCGAAGAGAAATATCCTGATGTAGAAGTAGAACTTATTGAATCAGGACAACCAGTATATCCATATATTATTGGGGTTGAATAATAATTAAATGTTAAATTAAAAAAGTAGCATTAGTCTAAAATAGATTAATGCTACTTTAAAGTTGATAGAGTAAAATATCAATATACTAATCATAAGACATTAAAGAAAAATAGATTATGATTGGAAAGGAGAAAACATGGTTGATATAATTATTGCATTATTATTAGCTGCAGGTGCGTACTTAGGATACAAACGTGGGTTAATCATGCAAATTTTTTATCTAGGAACAATTGTAATTGGTTATGTAGTATCAATGTTATTCAGTTCAAGATTAGCATATTTATTTACAAGTATGATACCAATTCCAACTGATGTTACAGATGGTTTAGAAGGAATATATAAAGGATTAAATATTCCAACTGCATACTACCGAATAGTGTCATTTATTGTATTGTTTATTGTAATTCGATTAATAATACAAATACTAGCACAAACATTAGGAGTTGTTAGAAAATTACCGTTAATAAAAATAACGGATAGATATTTAGGGGCCATTTTAGGGTTTGTGGAAATTTATTTAATAGTTTTCGTAGTATTATATCTAGTAACAGTATTGCCTACACCGGACTGGAAGATAGCGATATTTAAAGATTCAGTGTTACCAGACTATATAATACAAAACACACCAGTGTTATCTAAACAGTTTATTAGTTTATTCTTTAATAAATAATTGAAAGAATCGGAGTACGTAAAGTACCTCGATTTTTTTGTAAACTTAAACCAGATTATGATTTTAATCGAAAGAAATTGTTTAATGCTTGTATTTAGTGTATAATAGTTTGTGTTATAAAAAGATAAAGCATGTAAATATAGATAGAAGGAGTGAGATTAGATTGAATAAAATTACTCAAAAAAAACTTAATTTAGACCTAGTTTTAAAAGATATAGAGAAATATTGTTTTTCAGAGTTATCTTATGAAAAAATAAAAAATTTAGAATATATAACAAATTATGATAAGTTAGTAGAAGTTCATAAAGAAAACGAAGAAGGATATGACTTACTAAGAAAATATCCAAATGAATTCAAATTAAAAATATTTGATTATAATGCTAGTGTTAAGAAAGCTAAAATTGATAGTGTCCTTTCAGAAAAGGAACTCTTCTATATATTAAGGAATATTATAACTTATGATAGATTTTCTAAAAGATTTGAGAATATTAAATTACAAGAACATTTTTCATATCCAAGTTTAACAAAATATGTAGTTAAACTAGATGATTTTAGTGATTTAGAAAGATACCTAGATAGGATAATAGATGAGGATGGTTATATAAGACCAGACGCTTCATTAGAACTGAAAAATATCAAAGTAAATATTTCTAAGTTGAAAAATAAAAGTGATCAGATTTTAAAAAATATTTTACGTTCAAATGTTAAAAAATTAACTGAAGCAATTGTTACAAAGAGAAATGACCGTGATGTTATTTTAGTAAAACCAGAATATAAAAATGATTTTGGTGGAATTATCCATGATGAGAGTGCTTCGGGTAATACTTTTTATGTTGAACCAAAGGAAAATGTAGAGATTAATAATGAAATTGGTATACTGAAACGCAAAGAAAGAGAAGAAATACTTAGAATTTTAAAAGAGGCATCTGAAGTTATTAAAGAAAAAGCTGATGAACTTATAAATTCACTTTGGAACTTTTCACAAATAGAGTTTATTTTTTCAAAAATGAACTTTTGTGCTAGAAATGGCTTTAATAAACAAAACATAGTAAATTCACAAGAACTTAATTTAAAGAAAGCATATAATCCATTAATTGATAAAGATGTAGTTGTGAAAAATGATGTCATTTTAGACAATAAAGGAAATTCACTAATAATAACTGGTCCTAACACTGGAGGTAAGACTGTAATATTAAAAACAGTTGGACTATGTGTGTACTTATCACATTTAGGATTTTATATTCCAGCATTAGAGGAATCAACAGTCGGATTTTTTGAAGATGTGTTTGTAGATGTGGGAGACGAGCAATCAATCGAGAATAACTTATCTACTTTTTCTTCACATATGACTAATATAATTGATATATTAAATAAAACGAATGATAAGAGTATTATTCTATTAGATGAATTATGTTCAGGAACTGATCCGAGTGAGGGTGCTGTGTTGTCAATTGCATTATTAGAGAAATTCAAGAATCTAAATGCAACGATGTTATGTACAACGCACTACCCAGAAATTAAAAACTATTGTTTTGAATCAGAGTATTATAAAAACTCATCTATGGAATTTGATTTTGAAAAATTAAAGCCAACTTATAGATTTATTATAGGTTTACCAGGGAAATCTAATGCAATAAATATTTCTGCTAAACTAGGTCTAGAGCAATCTATTATAGATGAAGCAAGTTCATTATTAGAAGTTAATACGAAAGAGAATAATCTCTTCATAGATAAACTATCGGAAAGTATTAGAGAATATGATTATAAATTAGAATATATAAATAAAAGTTTAGCTGAAATTGATGAAGTTAAAGAAACTCTTGAAACTAACCTACAGAAATATGAAGAATATAAAGAAAGTCTATACAATGATTTAAGTCTAGAGTTAAATAAAGAAATAGAAGAGAAAAAAGAAGAGATGCTTGAAATTTATAAAGAATTTAAAGACAATACTTCTTTAAAACAGCATGAGCTTAATGACTTACTTCATTCTATGGATAAGAGCAAGAATAAAATAAAACTACAAAGAAAATTAGAAAGTCAACCTAAATTTAATAATAGTGAAATACAGGTTGGTGATGATGTGCTCGTGCTAAGTTATAATCAAAGAGCGACTGTATTAGAAATTTCAGGAAATACCCTACAAATAAAAATGGGGGCTATGAAACTAAATATCAAGAAAAAAGAAGTAAGAAAAATCGAAAGTGAACCAGAAATTGCTAAGAGATATGTAAGTACAAGCAGTGTAAGTAGTAAAAAAGTGGGTATTGATATTAATGTAATAGGATTAAATACAGAAGAAGCTATAAGAGAGATTGAAAATTACATGGATAAAGTAATACTTCAAGGGTATGATACATTTACTATTATACATGGTTTAGGTTCTGGTATACTACGAAAAAATATCGGAGAATACCTTAAAAATAATAGATATGTAGCTAGCTATAGAACCGGAGGGCAAAACGAAGGTGGAATGGGAGCTACTGTGGTTGAGATGAAATAAAAGGTTAAGTTGGATTAAATTCCAACCTAACCTTATTTTTTATATATCCAATATCTTAATGTAGTCCTAGATTCTTCTACTACCTCATTTTCTAAAATACCACCACATGATTCAATAGTACGTTTTGAAGCTATATTATTTTTATCGCAAGTAATTAGAATTTTCTCTAGACCGAGTGAAAATAAAAATTCAGAAGTGTAGTTTAACATCTTCTTTGCATATCCTTTTTTACGTTCTGATTTTCTAACACTGTAACCTATATGACCTCCAAAGTTTAATAGATAATCATTAAGTTCATGTCTTGCGTTAATAATACCGACAATCCTATCATTATCTAGTGCAAAGAAAGTATGTGCAGTAACAAATCCTGGAGTGACTGTTTCTTTATACTTAGTATTTTCTACAAATTTTACCCATTCATTAATAGATAGATCAGTTAAGTTTGCCGCACCGTGGATTGTTTCATTGTTTAAAATAAATTCATTCTTATAGTCTTCTATTTGTTGAAATGAAACATCGATAGGTTCTTTAAAGATAATCATAAAAAATCCTCCTTAAACTATGTTATTTATATAATATCTCATTAGACTTAAATTGTAAATAATAAAAAAAAAGAAATATTGAAAAAAAATGAAAAAGTATGAAAAATAATGTTGACAAGAAATAAAGATGATGATAGAATAGTAAAAGTCTTCTCAAGAAGAAGACGAACAATTAAACATTTCAAAATATTAAATGTTAAGAAATTATAAAAAAGTTCTTGACAAAATATAAAAGAAATGATAAACTTATAAAAGTCTTGAAGAAAGACAAAATCAATCATTTCAACGAAGTAAACGCTTCAAAAGTTTTTAAAAAATATAAAAAAACTTCTTGACAAACATTCGAAGAAATGATAGAATAATAAAAGTCTTCTAAAGAAGATAAAAAAACATTTTTAAAAAAGTTTTAAAAAAAGCTTGACAAAGAAATTTAAAAATGTTAAAATATAAAAGTTGTTAATCGCAATGATTTGAACATTGAAAACTAAACGAATTAAGTCAACGTTAATTCCAAAAAGGACAGTTTTAAAAGAAACTATAAAACTTTTTAATGAGCTAATCAAGCTAACAAATTTATTTGGAGAGTTTGATCCTGGCTCAGGACGAACGCTGGCGGCGTGCCTAATACATGCAAGTCGAGCGAAGTTTTTCTGGTGCTTGCACCGGAAAAACTTAGCGGCGAACGGGTGAGTAACACGTAAAGAACCTGCCTCATAGACTGGGACAACTATTGGAAACGATAGCTAATACCGGATAACAGCATTAACTGCATGGTTGATGTTTAAAAGTTGGTTTTGCTAACACTATGAGATGGCTTTGCGGTGCATTAGCTAGTTGGTGGGGTAAAGGCCTACCAAGGCGACGATGCATAGCCGACCTGAGAGGGTGATCGGCCACACTGGGACTGAGACACGGCCCAGACTCCTACGGGAGGCAGCAGTAGGGAATCTTCCGCAATGGGCGAAAGCCTGACGGAGCAACGCCGCGTGAGTGAAGAAGGATTTCGGTTCGTAAAGCTCTGTTGTTAGGGAAGAATGATTGTGTAGTAACTATACACAGTAGAGACGGTACCTAACCAGAAAGCCACGGCTAACTACGTGCCAGCAGCCGCGGTAATACGTAGGTGGCAAGCGTTGTCCGGAATTATTGGGCGTAAAGCGCGCGCAGGTGGTTTAATAAGTCTGATGTGAAAGCCCACGGCTCAACCGTGGAGGGTCATTGGAAACTGTTAAACTTGAGTGCAGGAGAGAAAAGTGGAATTCCTAGTGTAGCGGTGAAATGCGTAGAGATTAGGAGGAACACCAGTGGCGAAGGCGGCTTTTTGGCCTGTAACTGACACTGAGGCGCGAAAGCGTGGGGAGCAAACAGGATTAGATACCCTGGTAGTCCACGCCGTAAACGATGAGTGCTAAGTGTTGGTCTCATAAGAGATCAGTGCTGCAGCTAACGCATTAAGCACTCCGCCTGGGGAGTACGACCGCAAGGTTGAAACTCAAAGGAATTGACGGGGACCCGCACAAGCGGTGGAGCATGTGGTTTAATTCGAAGCAACGCGAAGAACCTTACCAAGTCTTGACATACTGTGAGGACACAAGAGATTGTGTTGTTCTGACCTTTGGTTAGACACAGATACAGGTGGTGCATGGTTGTCGTCAGCTCGTGTCGTGAGATGTTGGGTTAAGTCCCGCAACGAGCGCAACCCTTATATCTAGTTGCCAGCAGTAAGATGGGGACTCTAGATAGACTGCCAGTGATAAACTGGAGGAAGGTGGGGATGACGTCAAATCATCATGCCCCTTATGACTTGGGCTACACACGTGCTACAATGGATAGGAACAAAGAGAAGCGAGCTCGCGAGAGTAAGCAAACCTCACAAAACTATTCTCAGTTCGGATTGTAGTCTGCAACTCGACTACATGAAGCTGGAATCGCTAGTAATCGCGAATCAGAATGTCGCGGTGAATACGTTCCCGGGTCTTGTACACACCGCCCGTCACACCACGAGAGTTTGTAACACCCGAAGACGGTGGCCTAACCTTTTAGGAGGGAGCCGGTCACGGTGGGACAGATGATTGGGGTGAAGTCGTAACAAGGTAGCCGTATCGGAAGGTGCGGCTGGATCACCTCCTTTCTAAGGATAAGGAATACGTTGATAATTCGTTTAGTTTTGAGTGTTCAAACACTCAAGCACAATGAAAACTGAATATATATATTAGATCAAAAATAATTTTCTATAAAGTAAAAGAAACAGATTTACAAAACCGAGAAAAAAGTAAGTAAGTTGTAAAAACTTATTCACAAAGAGTTCAAGGAAAAGAACGAAGCGTAAAAGCTACACACGATTAAGTAGTAAAGGGCGCACGGAGGATGCCTTGGCACTAGGAGCCGATGAAGGACGTGACAAACGACGAAATGCTACGGGGAGCTGTAAGTAAGCAAAGAGCCGTAGATATCCGAATGGGGGAACCCACCGCTTTTAAAAGGGCGGTACGCGAAAGCGAGGTAACGCAGGGAACTGAAACATCTAAGTACCTGTAGGAAGAGAAAGAAAAATCGATTTCCTGAGTAGCGGCGAGCGAAAAGGAAAGAGCCCAAACCAATGTGCTTGCATATTGGGGTTGTAGGACTCTCAACAAAGTGTATGACAAA
This sequence comes from Gemella haemolysans ATCC 10379, assembly GCF_000173915.1. NCBI lineage: Bacteria > Bacillati > Bacillota > Bacilli > Caryophanales > Gemellaceae > Gemella > Gemella haemolysans. The sequence goes on from NZ_ACDZ02000011.1 coordinate 137,054, forward strand.
GTATAGTAGAACTAGCTGGAAAGTTAGACCGTAGAAGGTAAAAGTCCTGTATACGAAATGCTAAGTTGGCGCGAGAGAGCACCTGAGTACGGCGGAACACGAGGAATTCCGTCGGAATCTACCAGGACCATCTGGTAAGGCTAAATACTACCTAGTGACCGATAGTGAACCAGTACCGTGAGGGAAAGGTGAAAAGAACCCCGGGAGGGGAGTGAAAGAGAACCTGAAACCGTGTGCTTACAAGTAGTCAGAGCCCCTTGAGGGTGATGGCGTGCCTTTTGTAGAATGAACCGGCGAGTTACTTTATCATGCGAGGTTAAGTGGAAGACATGGAGCCGCAGCGAAAGCGAGTCTTAATAGGGCGAAATAGTATGATGGAGTAGACCCGAAACCAAGTGATCTACCCATGGCCAGGTTGAAGTTTAGGTAACACTGAATGGAGGACCGAACCAGGACACGTTGAAAAGTGTTTGGATGAGCTGTGGGTAGCGGAGAAATTCCAATCGAACTTGGAAATAGCTGGTTCTCTCCGAAATAGCTTTAGGGCTAGCCTCGTTGTGAGTTTACTGGAGGTAGAGCACTGTTTGGACTAGGGGCCCATCCCGGGTTACCGAATTCAGACAAACTCCGAATGCCAGATAAATATCAACGGGAGTCAGACTGCGGGTGATAAGGTTCGTAGTCGAAAGGGAAACAGCCCAGACCGCCAGCTAAGGTCCCAAATTGTATGTTAAGTGGAAAAGGATGTGATGATGCACAGACAACCAGGATGTTGGCTTAGAAGCAGCCACCATTTAAAGAGTGCGTAATAGCTCACTGGTCGAGTGACATCGCGCCGAAAATGTACCGGGGCTAAACATACAACCGAAGCTGCGGATATAACTAATGTTATATGGTAGGAGAGCGTTCTAACATCGTAGAAGCCGAGCTGTAAGGCGAGGTGGAGAGGTTAGAAGTGAGAATGCCGGTGTGAGTAGCGAAAGATAGGTGAGAATCCTATCCACCGAATGACTAAGGTTTCCAGAGGAAGGCTCGTCCGCTCTGGGTAAGTCGGGACCTAAGGTGAAGCCGAATGGTGAAGCCGATGGACAACAGGTAGAAATTCCTGTACCACCAAATATCGTTTGAGAGAAGTGGGGACAGAGGAGGCTAATTGATCGTCCTGATGGAATAGGACGTCTAAGCACAAAGGTTGAGTAGTAGGCAAATCCGCTGCTGTAAGACTGAAGTGTGATGGGGAGCGAAATATAGTAGCGAAGTCAATGAAGCCAAACTCTCAAGAAAAGCCGCTATCGAGATAAGAGGTGCCCGTACCGCAAACCGACACAGGTAGTTGGGAAGAGAATTCTAAGGTGAGCGAGAGAACCATCGTTAAGGAACTCGGCAAAATGACCCCGTAACTTCGGGAGAAGGGGTGCCTACGAGAGTAGGCCGCAGTGAATAGGCCCAAGCGACTGTTTAACAAAAACACAGGTCTCTGCAAAACCGTAAGGTGAAGTATAGGGGCTGACGCCTGCCCGGTGCTGGAAGGTTAAGAGGAGTGCTTAGCGTAAGCGAAGGTATGAATTGAAGCCCCAGTAAACGGCGGCCGTAACTATAACGGTCCTAAGGTAGCGAAATTCCTTGTCGGGTAAGTTCCGACCCGCACGAAAGGCGTAACGATTTGGGCACTGTCTCAACGATGGACTCGGTGAAATCATAGTACCTGTGAAGATGCAGGTTACCCGCGACAGGACGGAAAGACCCCATGGAGCTTTACTGTAGCTTGATATTGAATTTTGATGCAGTATGTACAGGATAGGTAGGAGCCAGAGAATCATGCACGCCAGTGTATGAGGAGGCGTTGTTGGGATACTACCCTTGCTGTATTGAAATTCTAACCCTCGGCGTAGAAGACCGGGAGACAGTGTCAGGTGGCAGTTTGACTGGGGCGGTCGCCTCCCAAAGAGTAACGGAGGCGTTCAAAGGTTCCCTCAGAATGGTTGGAAATCATTTGCAGAGTGTAAAGGCACAAGGGAGCTTGACTGTGAGACCTACAAGTCGAGCAGGTGCGAAAGCAGGACTTAGTGATCCGGTGGTTCCGCATGGAAGGGCCATCGCTCAACGGATAAAAGCTACCCTGGGGATAACAGGCTTATCTCCCCCAAGAGTCCACATCGACGGGGAGGTTTGGCACCTCGATGTCGGCTCATCGCATCCTGGGGCTGTAGTCGGTCCCAAGGGTTGGGCTGTTCGCCCATTAAAGCGGTACGCGAGCTGGGTTCAGAACGTCGTGAGACAGTTCGGTCCCTATCCGTCGTGGGCGTAGGAAATTTGAGAGGAGCTGTCCTTAGTACGAGAGGACCGGGATGGACGTATCAATGGTGTACCAGTTGTCACGCCAGTGGCATAGCTGGGTAGCTAAATACGGAAGGGATAAGAGCTGAAAGCATCTAAGCATGAAGCCCCCCTCGAGATGAGATTTCCCACGGATATTAAGACCCCTTGAAGACGACAAGGAGAATAGGTTAGGAGTGTAAGCACGGTAACGTGTTCAGCTGACTAATACTAATAGGTCGAGGACTTAATCAAGTGAAAGTTCTTTAGAAAAGTAACTGTTGACAAAAAGAAAAAAGATGATATAATATGTATATGAAGTTTTCGTCTGGTGGCGATAGCGAAGAGGACACA
>NZ_ACDZ02000012.1 GCF_000173915.1 Gemella haemolysans ATCC 10379
GGTGGGTTCCCCCATTCGGATATCTACGGCTCTTTGCTTACTTACAGCTCCCCGTAGCATTTCGTCGTTTGTCACGTCCTTCATCGGCTCCTAGTGCCAAGGCATCCTCCGTGCGCCCTTTACTACTTAATCGTGTGTAGCTTTTACGCTTCGTTCTTTTCCTTGAACTCTTTGTGAATAAGTTTTACAACTTACTTACTTTTTTCTCGGTTTTTGTAAATCTGTTTCTTTTACTTTATAGAAAATTATTTTTGATCTAATATATATATTCAGTTTTCATTGTGCTTGAGTGTTTTGAACACTCAAAACTAAACGAATTATCAACGTATTCCTTATCCTTAGAAAGGAGGTGATCCAGCCGCACCTTCCGATACGGCTACCTTGTTACGACTTCACCCCAATCATCTGTCCCACCGTGACCGGCTCCCTCCTAAAAGGTTAGGCCACCGTCTTCGGGTGTTACAAACTCTCGTGGTGTGACGGGCGGTGTGTACAAGACCCGGGAACGTATTCACCGCGACATTCTGATTCGCGATTACTAGCGATTCCAGCTTCATGTAGTCGAGTTGCAGACTACAATCCGAACTGAGAATAGTTTTGTGAGGTTTGCTTACTCTCGCGAGCTCGCTTCTCTTTGTTCCTATCCATTGTAGCACGTGTGTAGCCCAAGTCATAAGGGGCATGATGATTTGACGTCATCCCCACCTTCCTCCAGTTTATCACTGGCAGTCTATCTAGAGTCCCCATCTTACTGCTGGCAACTAGATATAAGGGTTGCGCTCGTTGCGGGACTTAACCCAACATCTCACGACACGAGCTGACGACAACCATGCACCACCTGTATCTGTGTCTAACCAAAGGTCAGAACAACACAATCTCTTGTGTCCTCACAGTATGTCAAGACTTGGTAAGGTTCTTCGCGTTGCTTCGAATTAAACCACATGCTCCACCGCTTGTGCGGGTCCCCGTCAATTCCTTTGAGTTTCAACCTTGCGGTCGTACTCCCCAGGCGGAGTGCTTAATGCGTTAGCTGCAGCACTGATCTCTTATGAGACCAACACTTAGCACTCATCGTTTACGGCGTGGACTACCAGGGTATCTAATCCTGTTTGCTCCCCACGCTTTCGCGCCTCAGTGTCAGTTACAGGCCAAAAAGCCGCCTTCGCCACTGGTGTTCCTCCTAATCTCTACGCATTTCACCGCTACACTAGGAATTCCACTTTTCTCTCCTGCACTCAAGTTTAACAGTTTCCAATGACCCTCCACGGTTGAGCCGTGGGCTTTCACATCAGACTTATTAAACCACCTGCGCGCGCTTTACGCCCAATAATTCCGGACAACGCTTGCCACCTACGTATTACCGCGGCTGCTGGCACGTAGTTAGCCGTGGCTTTCTGGTTAGGTACCGTCTCTACTGTGTATAGTTACTACACAATCATTCTTCCCTAACAACAGAGCTTTACGAACCGAAATCCTTCTTCACTCACGCGGCGTTGCTCCGTCAGGCTTTCGCCCATTGCGGAAGATTCCCTACTGCTGCCTCCCGTAGGAGTCTGGGCCGTGTCTCAGTCCCAGTGTGGCCGATCTACCCTCTCAGGTCGGCTATGCATCGTCGCCTTGGTAGGCCTTTACCCCACCAACTAGCTAATGCACCGCAAAGCCATCTCATAGTGTTAGCAAAACCAACTTTTAAACATCAACCATGCAGTTAATGCTGTTATCCGGTATTAGCTATCGTTTCCAATAGTTGTCCCAGTCTATGAGGCAGGTTCTTTACGTGTTACTCACCCGTTCGCCGCTAAGTTTTTCCGGTGCAAGCACCAGAAAAACCTCGCTCGACTTGCATGTATTAGGCACGCCGCCAGCGTTCGTCCTGAGCCAGGATCAAACTCTCCAAATAAATTTGTTAGCTTGATTAGCTCATTAAAAAGTTTTATAGTTTCTTTTTAAAACTGTCCTTTTTTGGAATTAACGTTGACTTAATTCGTTTAGTTTTCAATGTTCAAATTGTTGCGATTAACAACTTTTATATTTTAACATTTTTAAATTTCTTTGTCAAGCTTTTTTAAAAACTTTTTAAAAATGTTTTTTATCTTCTTCAGAAGACTTTTATTATTCTATCATTTCTTCGAATCTTTGTCAAGAAGTTTTTTATATTTTTTAAAAACTCTTGAATCGTTTACTTCGTTGAAATAATTGAATTTGTCTTTCTTCAAGACTTTTATAAGTTTATCATTTCTTTCATATTTTGTCAAGAACTTTTTTATAATTTCTTAACATTTAATATTTTGAAATGTTTAATTGTTCGTCTTCTTCTTGAGAAGACTTTTACTATTCTATCATCTGTTTTACTTTATGTCAATACAATTTATAAAAAATCTGAGGAAAAGATTAACTCTTCCTCAGATAAGTATTATATTGCCATTTGATTTATTTTCTTAGTAGTGAAATGTTTAATTCTAATAGCTGCTCTAAATCTACTGGTGATGGAGCTTGAGTCATTGGGTCTGCTGCATTCGCAGTTTTAGGGAATGCAATTGTATCACGTAAGTTATCACGTCCAGCTAATAACATAACGAATCTATCTAATCCTAAGGCACAACCTCCGTGAGGTGGTACACCATATTCAAATGCATCTAATAAGAATCCAAATTGTTCTTGAGCTTGTTCTTGTGTGAATCCTAATGCTTTAAACATTGAAGATTGAACTTCTTTATCATAAATACGGATACTTCCTCCACCTAGCTCATATCCATTAAGTACTATATCATAAGCCTGAGCGTATGCTTTTTCTGGTGCTGCCTCTAATAGTTCAACATCTTCTACTTTTGGCATAGTGAATGGGTGGTGTGCTGCACTGTAACGACCTTTTTCTTCATCATACTCTAATAAAGGCCAGTTTACTACCCATAGATAGTTGTATTTATCTTTATCGATTAGGTCTAAGTCAGCTGCTAATTTTTGACGTAATGCACCTAATGATGCGTAACATACTTTCTTACTATCTGCTGCAAATAAAATAATATCTCCAACTTCTGCATCTACACGAGCTACTAATTCTTGAGCTACTTCATCTGTAAAGAATTTAGCAATTGCTCCATTTAATCCTTCTTCTGTAACTTTAACCCACGCTAATCCTTTAGCTCCGTAGTTCGCAACATATTTGCCTAACGCGTCGATATCTTTACGAGAATATTGCTCTGCACATCCTTTTGCTACGATACATTTTACTGCTCCACCTTGTTCTACTGCATTTGAAAACACTTTGAAGTCTAAGTTTTTAACAAGATCACTAACATCTTTTAATTCCATTCCAAAACGAGTATCTGGTTTATCGCTACCAAATCTTTCCATTGCTTCTTCATAATCAAGGCGTGGGAATGGTAATACTACATCAATTCCTTTTACTTCTTTCATTACGTGTGCAATTAAACCTTCTATCATAGTAAGAATTTCTTCTTGTGACATAAAGCTCATTTCCATGTCGATTTGTGTAAAGTCTGGTTGTCTGTCAGCACGTAAGTCTTCGTCACGGAAACAACGAGCTACTTGATAGTATCTGTCAAATCCAGCAATCATTAATAATTGTTTAAATAATTGTGGTGACTGTGGTAATGCATAGAATTCACCTGGATGAACCCTACTTGGTACTAAGTAGTCACGTGCTCCTTCTGGAGTAGACTTAGTTAAAATTGGCGTTTCAACATCAACAAACATGTTGTTATCTAAATAATCTCTAGTTGCTTTAGTGATTTTTGAACGTAAGTGTAACACTTCTGCAAGTTCTGTTCTTCTTAAGTCAAGGTAACGATATTTTAGACGTAATTCTTCACTCGATAAACTTGCATCGTCTAAAACGAATGGTAATGTTTTTGCTTTTGATAAAATTTCTAATTTATCAGCGATAACTTCTACTTTACCTGATGCGATTTTCTCGTTTACAGTAGATTCATTTCTTAATACTACTTCTCCTTCAATAGAAACTACAAATTCATTTCTTAAAGTTCCTGCTAGTTCATGTAATTCTGCATTTTTTTCTCCTGAAAATACACATTGAACTACACCCATTCTATCTCTTACATCAATAAAAATTAAATTACCAAGGTCACGACGTTTACTAACCCAACCTTTTAATGTTACTTTTTTTCCTACATATTTTTCATCTATACGACCAGCGTATTCTGTTCTTCCGTATGCACTCATTATTTTTCTCCTCTCAATTTTTCTTGTAAATAATCAACTATGTTTTCTAACTTAATTATTTCTTGTTCAAATGATTTCATATCTTTTACGACAAGCGTTCCACTCTCCAGTTCACTTTGACCAATTATTATAGAATATTTTGCATTATATCTATCTGCAATCTTCATTTGAGCTTTCATTTTTTTGTCAAAATAATCATTTTGTACGCTATATCCAGCTAATCTTAAATCATTAGTAAGTTTTACTCCAGCATTTGAAGCTTCTTCTCCCATAGCAACTACAAACACATCAATTGTATCATCTATAGGTAATTCTATATTTTCACTTTCTAGAGCTAATAATAATCTTTCAATACTTAAAGCAAAACCAATACCTTTTTTATCTTCCGGTCCATCTAACAATTTAATTAAACCATTATAACGACCACCTCCACAAAGTGTTTTTAATTCCACTTCAGGATTATCTATCATAATCTCAAACGCAGTATGAGTATAGTAATCTAGTCCACGAACTAAATTATGATCTATTTCATATTTTACACCTAATGCGTCTAAATGTTTTAGAACTTCTGCGAAATATTGCTTAGATTCTTCACCTAAGTAATCTAATAGTTTTGGTGCTGATTTAATAAGTTCATGTCCCGCATCAACTTTACAATCTAAAATTCTCATAGGGTTTTTATAAAGTCTATTATTACAATCCTCACAGAACTCATTTATTCTAGGTTCAAAATGTTTTACTAACGCTTCATTATAAGCTTGTCTTTCTTCTGGATTTCCTAAAGAGTTAATACTCACCTTGATATTCTCTATACCAAACATTCTGTAAATATTGTACGCTAAGCTTATTACCTCTGCATCAATCTTTGGACTTTCTTCCCCAATAACCTCAACTCCATATTGAACAAATTGACGATAACGTCCTTTTTGCTTTCTTTCATATCTAAACATCGGACCTACATAGTATAGTTTTTGCGGTTGAATTGTTTTAGCAAATAATTTATTTTCTATATATGAACGAACTGTTCCAGCAGTTCCCTCAGGTCTTAGTGTTAAAGATCTATTTCCTTTATCTTGGAAAGTATACATCTCTTTTTGAACTATATCAGTAGTGTCTCCAACACCTCTACTGAATAATTCTGTTGATTCAAACATTGGTGTTCTAATTTCTTCATAGCAAAAGTTCTTGCTAATTTCTCTTAGTTTCCCTTCAATATACTGCCATTTAATACTTTCTTCAGGTAGTATATCTTGAGTTCCTCTCGGCATGCTAATTACCATTTCATTCTCCTTTCAATGATTTATCTACAAATAGTACTTCAATATAAATTAAAATCGCCCCATATAGCCTACACTATATGGGACGATAACTAAATTCGTGGTGCCACCCTAATTCATATCGAAATATCGATACCTTATTTTTTAATTATTAAGTTTTACAAAAAGTGTTACTTATTTTAATCATTAATATTTAATCTTTCAGCCTGAGGATTAAATTCTCTTTAATTAAAACATAAAATAAAATTCTTTTTACTTTTTTTGTCACGTTTCTTTTAAATATATTATACCAAACTATTATTATTGTCAAGAAATTATTGAATATTTTATCTTAATAATTTTCATCCTTCATTATGCTCATCGGCTACTATAATAAAATTATTTTTCCACAAAATTCAACATTAATAGCTCTTATTTTCTTCACTATATAATAATTTCACTCACCACTCAGATAGCTAATAATATGTATTTAATTTAATTACTTATCATTTGATTCACTTGATTTTTTTTTCTTAACATTATACAATAAATTATAGTTAAAGACATTAAAGAAAAGGAGTGTAACCCTTTATGAAAAAAATAATCTCTGTTTTAATGCCTATACTAGCAATATTTTTCTTAGTAGGTGGGACATATTACTACCTTAATGCAGAAAATAAGAATTTCAAAGAAGAACATTCAAAATATATATCATTAATTAATGATTCATACGATTTTAAAACTGGCTTAAACGGCCTTGAAACTTTAACTACAGAAAAAGCTAAAGAAACATTAAGAAATATAGATAATGAAGTTAATATTGCTGGTGAACTAGTAAAAATCGATACTGCACTTAATAACACAGACATAGAAATTGCTTACGAACATTTAAAACAAGCAAAAAAATTAGATACAAATCGTACTTTCTCAAAAGCAATTTCATATTTAGATGCACAATTAGATAATTATGATAATGCTCTTACTGAGGTTTTAGAATTAGATACGACTTCAGCTAACTATGCTGATCAAGTTAAAGCTATTATAGCTAAATATGAATTTAAATACGAAGCCTTAAAAGAAAAGCTATTAAATTCCGAAACCTCAGAGTTAGAACAAGATCACAAGACTAACGTAACTAAAAAAGAAGAAACTAAAAAAGAAGTAGAAAAAGCAATCTCTAAAAAAGAGACTACATCTACTAATAAAAATTCTAATAGTACTAAGAATAATTCTACAGATACTAAAAAAGCTTCATCTATACCTAATACTCAAAATCATCCACAAATTATTGGTCAACAAGTACCTGAGACATATAACACTATTCGTTACACTCAAGAGGGTAGCACTAGTAGAAATATCATTGAGAATGAATTAAAAGGTGATATTTCTAATTTCACAAATGAAGAAATAAACGCTGCAATTGCTAGCTACAACGCAAAAAATCAAGGATAACAATGACTATCCTTGATTTTTTCTATTTTCTTATTTTTCTACAGCTATAACTTCAATCTCAATATTACCACCTAATGGCAAAGCTGCTACTTGGAAAGCTGATCTAGCAGGCAGTACATCATTGAATTGCTCAGCATAAACTTTATTCACTTCAGCAAAATCAGCAATATCTTTCAATAATACTAATGATTTTACAACATGATTCATAGAGCTCCCTGCTTCTTCTAAAACTGCTTCAATATTTTTAAACACTTGTTTTGCTTCTTCGATAACTCCACCTTCAACTATTTTTCCAGTTTCTGGGTCAATTCCTAATTGACCCGAGCAAAAAATTAGATCGCCTACTTTATTTGCTTGTACGTATGGTCCTACAGCTTTTGGTGCTTTTGGTGTATTTACTTCTGTAATTTTCATCTTATAAATCTCCTTTTATTTTGATAAAATATCAACTTTTGATCAATACTTCATTACGAGAGTATATTAAAGAAGTTTATCTTCTTTTAAATAGACACTGTAATAAATGATATCTTATACCTTTTCATTTTATTATAATTTATTACAGAAAATTTTTCAATAAAATCGTATTCGTTTTCAACATATTACCATTATAGTAACTTTCTGGTATTTTCCAATTAATTTATAATGATTTTTAGTCTTAAAAAATAAAAAAGCTATAACTAGACATAAAAGTCTAATTATAGCTTTCTTACTTTTCTAATTAAAGAACAACTACGTTAGCTGCTTGTGGTCCACGAGCACCGTCTTCAACTTCAAATTCAACTTTATCGCCTTCTTTTAAAGTTTTGAATCCATCTTTTTTAATACTTGAGAAGTGAACAAAAATATCTTTTTCTCCTGCCACTTCGATAAATCCGAATCCTTTTTCCTCGTTAAACCATTTTACTGTACCTTGTTTCATAAGTTACAATCTCCTTTATATTTTTTATTATCAATAATCAATCGTATTCTTGCTGTTAAAGATAATAAATAAAATAAATGTGTATTGTGTTATTCACTTAAAAAACTTAGAACCTGTATTACAATTTTTACTATATGTTTTATTGATTTTCTCTATTATACTTCATATGAAAAGTATATGCAACTAATAAGACTCACAAAATAAAAAAGCCTTACGGCTCTTTTATTAAAACTCTTCTTCTTCAGTTGCTATGTTGAATTTCGATACAATACCTTCATTATCGAAATCGAAGACATCTTCACTCTCTTCCATATCTTCTTCTTCGATTAGAGCATCAACTTCATCATGGATATCTTCTTGTTCTTCTTCACCAAGCTCTTCAATATCGTCTTCATCATCAATTTCAAATTTTTGAACACTTGGCTCAACGAAGTTTTTAATATCTTCTACAAATAAACTATCTCTTAATTTCCAACTACCATCTTCAACACATACAAAACGTCCATCTAAATTTAGATCTGTGTAGAAGTATGCAGCTTGTGCAGTAAATTCTTCATCATCAACATTTCTTAGTGGTTTAATATAATCTAAGAAATCATAAATATTTAATTTTTCAATTCCTTCTTCTACCATATATGCATAACATAAATCTATTAGTGACATTTCCTTAATTTTTTCTGCGCTTAAATCTTTTAACTTTACCATTTATATTAGATTCCCTTCTTTTTTATTTATTACATTTTTTCCGGAGCTGATACTCCGATTAAATCTAAAGCGTTTCTTAAAGTTATCTTAACAGCAGTGATTAATGCTAAGTAACTTTGAGTTTGCTCCTTATTTTCAGTTATTACTTTATTATTATTATAGAATTTGTGGAATGAACTTGCAAGACTTTGTAAATAATTACAAATTCTGTGTGGTTCGTAATTTTTAGCTGCTTGTGCAACTATTTCTGGATAATATGCTAAGTTTTTCAGTAAGTCTACTGAGTACTCATCTGTTAGCAATTCATAATCACAATTTTTCACATCGTATTCAGCTTGTTCTGCTGCTTGACGTAAAATTGAACAAATTCTAGCGTGGGCATATTGAACATAGTATAGTGGATTATCACTTGATTGTTCTTTTGCTACTGCAAAGTCAAAGTCTAAGTGACTATCTGCACTTCTCATTACTAAAAAGTAACGAGCAGCATCAGCTCCTACTTCATCGATTAAATCACGAAGTGTAATTGCCTTACCTGTTCTCTTACTCATTTTCACAACTTCCCCATTATTTAGAAGTTGTACCATTTGCATTATTAGCGCTTCTAATTGATCTGCTTTATACCCCATAGCTACTACACTAGCTTTAAGTCTAGCTACATAACCATGATGATCTGCACCAAGAACGTCTAATAATAAATCAAATCCACGATCTAATTTATTTTTATGATACGCTATATCACTAGTTAAATATGTTAATGAACCATCTGCTTTTATTAATACACGGTCTTTATCATCCCCTGTACCTAAAGCTGTTGTTTCTAACCATAAAGCTCCATCTTTTTCATAAACAAAGCCTTGTTCTCTAAGAGATTCTAAAGCTTTATCTACAAGACCATTCTCATATAATGATTTTTCACTAAAGAATACATCATATTCTAAACCAAAATCACCAAGGTCTTTTTTAATATTTTCCATTTCATATGCAACTGCATACTCACGAATAAACTCATTTAAGTCTTCTCTTTCTAATAATGATTCACCGAATTCATCTTTTAATTTTTGACCTAAAACTTTAATATCTTCACCATGATATGCATCCTCTGGCATCTCAGCATCCATACCTAGAGCCTGTTTATATCTAGTAATCGCTGAAATCACAAGATTATTAATTTGATTACCTGCATCATTGATATAGTATTCACGAGATAAATCATATCCTGATTTTTTCATTATTCTTGCTAATGAATCAGAATATGCAGCATTTCTAGCGTGACCTACGTGTAGTGTTCCTGTTGGGTTAGCTGACACATACTCTAAAAGAACTTTTCTACCTTGCCCAATGTTGTTTTCACCATATTTAAAATCATCTTCTAAGATTTTCCCAACAACACTTCCAAGACTTGATTTTTTAACGAAAAAGTTAATAAATCCCGGTCCAGCTATTTCAATTTTTTCTACCGCTTCATCTTCTTCTATATTACTAATTATTTCTTCAGCAATAACTCTAGGATTTTTACGTAAAACTCTTGTTAATTGCATCGCTACGTTTGAAGAAAAATCTCCATTATCTGTGTTTTTCGGAGTTTCTACATGAATATCTACTCCATCAATTTCTAATTTGGCTAAAGAATTTTGTATTAATTCCACTATTTTATTTTTCACCAAAAATCCCTCCTAATTATTTACTATATATTTTTCACTAATATTTTCAATTTATTTTTCTGTTTATCATTACTTCCGAAATGTATATTGTACACTATTTCGTATAAAGTAAGGTTGTTTTTTGTTTTTTTACTTATATTTACAAGCTGTGTTTCTAATTTCATCTGACCATATTGTGTACTGTAGTCATTGCTTGTTTTCGTATATGCTAAGTACATTTTTGAATCGTCTTTTTCTATACTAACACTTTCTTTTATTTTGTCAATAAAAATTTTTATTTTTTTGTTATTTTTATCACTATAGCTTATTTTTTCGCTACTTGTTTGCTCCAAAAAGCTTCCTAGATAAGATTCTTCATGTATTTTTTCAGAATCAACATAAGTCGTTATTTTAATTTTACTATCCATTAATACACTCTAATTCCTCTTCAATTTCTAACCAAGAATCATTTAACTCTTCTAATTCAGAATTCAACTGTTTTAACTGCTCATTAAATTCTTGAGTTTTTATCATATCAGTATAAACTTCCTCTCTGGCAAGTTCATTGTTTACATCTTGTATTTTTTCTTCTAAAGTTTCAATTTTATTCATCAACTCATCACGAGTTCTCTCTAATTTTCGAACACGTCTTTTTGTTTCTTTATCTAGAATATAGTTATTTGCTTCTTTTTCAACAACTACTTCTTCATTTTGTTTAGTAAGTTGTTGCGCAATTCTCTCTTGTTCACTCTTTTCCAAATAGTAATCATAATTTCCTAAGTATATATTATGACCATTATCAGTAATATCTAGTACTTTATTAGCAATCTTATTAATGAAGTACCTATCGTGACTGACAAAAAGAATAGTCCCTTCATAATTTTTCAATGCTTCTTCTAATACTTGCTTACTCGTAATATCAAGGTGGTTAGTCGGTTCATCTAATATAAGGAGATTATTTTTCTCCAGCATCAGTTTTGCAAGTTGTAATCTCGCTTTTTCTCCACCAGAAAGTTCTCTTACTATCTTAAGAACATCATCACCTCTAAATAAGAATCTACCAAGCACTGTTCTTACTTCCGCTTCTTTCATTAGAGGATACTCATCCCACAATTTCATTTAATATTGTTTTTGAAGATTCAAACTCTGCTTGTTTTTGATCATAGTATCCTAATGACACTTTACTTCCATATTGAACAGAACCAGAAATTGCTTTTTGTCTCTTAGCTATAGTTTTTATTAAAGTAGATTTTCCTATACCATTTCTTCCGACAACAGCTATTCTGTCACCTTTATACACCGAAAGATTATAACTCTGCCCTACTTTAATTCCATTATATCCTACTTGTAAATCACTAATCGTTAGAACATCACGACCACTTTGTTCCTTAATTAAGAACTCTATACCTGCTGCCTTATCATCTTTTTTCGGATTATCAATAAGATCCATCTTATCTAATACTTTTTGACGACTTTTAGCCATCTTACTAGTAGATGCTCTTGCTATATTCTTCTGAACAAATTCTTCTAATTTTTTTATATCCTTCTGCTGACTCGTATACTCTTTTAATTGCTTTTCAAAATCTTCTTCGTATTGTACTAAGAATTTCGAATAGTTACCTACATACTTTTTAAGTTTACCGAATTCTAAGTTATACACAACATTTACAACTTTGTCTAAAAAGTATCTATCGTGACTGACTATAACTATTGCACCATTGTATGATGAAAGGTAATTTTCTAACCATGCTACATTCTCCATATCAAGGTGGTTGGTAGGTTCATCTAAAACTAATAAATCGGGCTCACTTAACAATAGTTTAGCCATAGATAATCTTGTCTTCTCTCCACCAGAGAAAGTACTGATTTTCTTATCGAAAACTTCTTTTGTGAAATCTAATCCATATAATACACTCTCTATCTTACTCTTATAATGATAGTCTTTATGTGTTAACACTTCATTTTGTAGTCTATCGAATTTATTAAGTAGAGTTGGATCATTTTCGATATTTTCCGACGTTAGTTCAAATGAAAGTTTTTCTAATTCTGCTTCTAATGTAATAATTTCATCAAAACATGTAATCATCTCTTCATAAATTGATAAATCTTCTCTTACGATAAATTCTTGAGATAAATACCCTACCGTTGTATTTTTAGAAATAGTTCTCTCCCCACTATCAAAACTAATAGCACCTGATATAATTTTTAATAACGTACTCTTCCCTGCTCCATTTCTTCCTACAATGGCAACGCGATCTTTATCGTTAATTTCTAATTTCACATTTGAAAAAATTTCATTAACAACAAAATTTTTTGTTACATTATTTAATTGAATTAACATTTTTTTCTCCTTTCTCTAGCTTCTTACATTTTTTCAAAAAACTTTTATGTTTTCATCTATAACTGAAATATTATATCATATTTCTAGTTATTTCGCTAATAATTATAATGCTCAATTTAATATAAACTACACCTCTCAACAATTGATAATAACTATCAATCGGTCATATTATATCCTTTCTTAGTCTTATAATCTAGAATATAAAATTTATAATAAATTATTTACTCACTTTATATTTCTGTTTATTATTTTTGTACATATCATATATTTAAAATACAATAATATTTTTTATCAATTAAAAGTACTTTTTCCCTACTAATAGTTAAATTTATATAATATTTTATATAGATTATTGTTAGCCTTTTATATAAATGTTATAATACAATTATATAAGAAATATATTAATAAGGGGGATTCAGCACATGAAACCAAAAAAAATATTATCCGTCCTTATGGCTGCTGGATTAGTATTTACTGTAGTTGGATGTAGTAGTTCATCTAATTCAACTTCACAAAATTCTAATCAACCTGCCGACTATGTAGCAGGAGTATCATTAGACAAACCTATTAAAGTAGATAAAGAAGCAGGTACTATTACTGTTCTTACAAAAATTAACGGTAAATACTTCGATGAAGCCACAAGACATAACTCTGTAGAACAAAGTGGTACAAATGGTGCTAAATCAATTTTTACTGCATTTGCTAAACCAGAAGAATTCTACAATGCTCTAATTGAGATTGGTGCAAAACCTGGAAACAATATGACTGCAAATAATGCTACTACTACACATGTTGAAGGAACTCCAATTAAAGCCGAAATCACATGGAACGGCGCTGGCAAAAAATATGACATTAACGAAGTAGTAAAAGACAGTAATGGAAAACAAATCGATTTCCGCTTCGGTGGCAACTTGAAAAATGCTCTCGATAAAAATACAGGATGCTTATCTTGTTTAGATAGCTGCCCTGTTGGTATTATTTCAAATACTACATACACTTATGGAGCTGTTGAAACTCGTAAAGAAGTGAAATTTTCAGGTAACGAAGACGTTCTTCCAGAAGATGGAACATATGCTGCTATTATTTATAGTATTAAAAAATAATAGCTAATCACAAGGAGAGATTAAATGAATCGATTAAGACTTTTATTTTATTTTACGAGTGTTGGTATAGCGGTTGGTTACTTCTTCGCTTTCCTTCTGTTCTTCTTTACACAATTCGAAATGTTAGCCGACCAGAGTCTTGTAATTTTCGTTTGGACTGTATATGGTATAATGACAGGTTTATATTTCAAACGTATTAATCACAAGTACACATTCTTTATAATTGAAGCAATAATACTTTTAATGGCTATTTTTTCAGGTAAAACAAAAACATTACTATATATAGCTCGTGAAGTGCTACATGCTAGTTCACTTAACCAAGTTAAAATTCCATTTATTATTACTGTGGTAATTGTTAACTTAATAAATATTTATATTATTTTAACACTTTCTAAATATCAAACAGTTTATACTAAAGATGAACTTAAGGCATTAAAAGAAAAAGAAGTAAAACTTAGCGATTTAAGAGAAGTTAATCCAGAAGAAGAAAAAAAATTAAAAGCACAACGTAAAAAAGTAAGATACATTACACTTGCATGCTTTGCAATCTTTTTCACCATTTACTTTACTGTTCCTAGTTTCAAAACTGGTATTAATACAGCATTCGCAACTTTATCTCAATTTGATACAAATGCAGTAATCGAATATCTACGAGGATGGGGTGCTTGGGCTGCGGTTGTTTCTGGAGTGTTAATGGTACTTCAATCTATAGCTGCACCAATTCCAGCATTTTTAATCACATTATCTAACGCTGCTATCTTCGGTTGGGTACTAGGAGCTGTATTATCTTGGTCAACTGCAATGATAGGGGCTGCGGTATGTTTCTATATTGCTCGCGGATTAGGGCGAGATGTCGTAGAAAAACTTACAAGTAAAGGTGCTATAGCAAGTATTGACGTATTCTTCGAACGATATGGAGATAAAGCTATTCTTATTTGTAGATTATTACCGTTCGTATCTTTCGACTTCGTTAGTTACGCTGCTGGTCTTACTAATATGAGTTTCTGGCGATTCTTTATCGCTACAGGAATCGGACAACTACCAGCAACAATAGTTTACTCATACGTTGGTGGGACTCTTTCTGGTGGGGTTAGAAACCTATTCATTGGATTAATGTGTTTATTCGCGTTATCAATCGTTATCGGTATTATGAAAAAAATCTACAACGATAAACATAAAAAAGAAGAAGAGCTTATTGCATCTTCTAACTGATTTTTTAAAAAAACAACTAGAAATGGGTAATAGCCCCCAAAATTTGGACAAATTTTGGAGGGCTATTTATTATGAAATTAACAGATGAAACTAAGATAGAAATGTATAGACTTAAGAAAGAAGGATGCTCATATAAAGAACTATCTAAAAAGTTTAAAATTAATACTAGTACTGTAAAGTATATAATCAGATTAGCTGATTTACATGGTGAAACAATACTAATTAAAGGGAAAAATAATTACTATCCAGCAGAATTAAAACTACATATAATCAATGAAGTTTTAATAT
>NZ_ACDZ02000013.1 GCF_000173915.1 Gemella haemolysans ATCC 10379
TAATCCTACTGGTTTTAAGTCTTTACGGTATTCTGGGTTTACTTCTAGTAAAGCACGTGCAATTCCGTGACGGATTGCTTGAGCTTGTCCTGTGTATCCTCCACCGTTAACGTTAACTAAAACGTCATAGTTACCTGTAGTAGATGTAACTTCTAAAGGTTGCATTAAATCTAATACTAATGATTCTAATGGTAAGTATTCACGCATTTCTCTATTGTTGATAACAACTTTCCCTGTTCCAGGTACTAATCTTACACGTGCTACTGAGCTTTTACGGCGTCCTGTACCGCGATATTCTACTTGTGCCATTTAATTATTTCCTCCTATATTATCCACGTAATTCGTATTTTTCTGGTTTTTGTGCTGCGTGTGGGTGTTCAGCTCCACGGTAAACGTGAAGTTTCATTCCTTGAGCTCTACCTAAAGTATTTTTTGGTAACATACCTTTGATAGATAGTTCTAAAAGTTCTTCTGGATATTTTTCTACCATTAATCCAGCAGTTCTTTCTTTTAACCCACCTGGGTGCATTGTGTGACGACGGTAAATTTTATCAGTTAATTTTTTACCAGTTAACACAATTTTCTCAGCGTTGATAATGATAACATTATCCCCAGTATCGATGTGTGGTGTATAAGTAGGTTTGTGTTTCCCTCTTAAAATTGAAGCTACCTCTGATGATAAGCGACCTAAAGTTTGTCCTTCAGCATCGATTACATACCATTTTTTTTCTACAGTTGATGGCTTTGCCATATATGTTTGACGCATGTCTTTTTTCCTCCTAGATGTTGTTTTTAATCTGTCATAACGACTAAGTTTTCCGGGGCTTACTCGTGAAGATATATAAACAATATCATAAGTAATAATACCTTATTTGAAGATAAATGTCAAGATATTTTCTTTACTTTTATATATATTTCTATATCTTTTTTTACCTCGAAAAAATAAAATTAAGGGTTACTCTAAAATTTAGTAGTTCTGATTCATTTCACCCTTAATCTTTCGTTATTTTTTTTCTTAATTTATACTATTTAATTGTTTCTAATGCAGCTTTTACTCTAGCAGCTACACGTTCTTTACCAAGTAGCTCTAAGCTTGTGTTTAATTCTGGACCATGCATTGATCCAGTTGATGCGATACGGATTGGCATAAATAAGTTTTTACCTTTTACTCCTGTATCTTTTTGAATTGATTTGATTAAATCTTTAATGTTATCAGCTGTGAATTCTTCCACTTCTTCAACTTTTGTTAAGAAATCTTCGAATACTGTTGCTGTTGTTTCTTGTTTTAGAATTTCTAACTCTTCTTCATCAAATTTAACATCTTCAACGAAGAATTGTTTTGTTAACTCAACTATTTCAGCTCCATAACTCATTTGTGGTTGGTATAATGAAATTAATTTTTCAAACCATACTTTATTAGCTTCTACTTCTTCAGCTGTTGCTACACCTTCTTTAATGAAGAACGGTAATGATAAGTCTACGATTCTTTCTAAAGGTTGAGCTTTGATGTACTGGTTGTTAATCCAAGTAAGTTTATTATTATCGAAGAACGCAGGTGATTTACTTAGACGTTTTTCATCGAAGATTTTTACAAATTCTTCTTTAGAGAAGATTTCTTGTTCACCTTCTGGAGACCATCCTAATAAAGCGATGAAGTTAAATAATGCTTCTGGAAGGTATCCTAATTCATCATATTGTTCGATGAATTGGATGATACTTTCATCACGTTTAGATAATTTTTTCTTGTTTTCATTTACGATTAGAGTCATGTGACCAAATCTTGGTGGTTCAAATCCTAATGCTTCATATACAACAAGTTGTTTTGGTGTATTAGAAACGTGGTCGTCCCCACGTAATACGTGAGAAATTTTCATTAAGTAGTCATCGATAACAACAGCGAAGTTGTACGTTGCTACTCCATCATTTTTAATGATTACGAAATCTCCGAAGTCATGCCCTTCGAATGATAATTCACCTTTAACCATATCATCAAATTTATATGTTCTGTCTTGAGGAACACGGATACGGATAGCTGGTTTTCTACCTTCTTTTTCAAAAGCTTCTTGCTCTTCTTTTGTTAAGTTAGCGTGTTTTCCACTATAACGTGGTGGTAATCCGTTAGCGATTTGCTCTTCTCTTTCAGCTTCTAATTCTTCCGCAGTCATGTAACATTTATAAGCTTTATCTTCTGCGATAAGTTGATCAGCATATTTTTGATAAATATCGATTCTCTCAGATTGACGGTATGGACCGAATTCTTTTTCTTTTCCAATACCTTCATCATAATCTAAACCTAACCAGTTCATATATTTAAGTTGGCTACGTTCACCTTCTTCTTTGTTACGTTTGAAGTCCGTATCTTCAATTCTTAATACGAAATCTCCATCGTTGTGTTTAGCAAAAAGGTAATTAAATAATGCAGTTCTTGCATTACCGATATGTAAATTTCCTGTTGGAGATGGTGCATATCTTACTCTTACTTTTGTCA
This sequence comes from Gemella haemolysans ATCC 10379, assembly GCF_000173915.1. Lineage (NCBI taxonomy): Bacteria > Bacillati > Bacillota > Bacilli > Caryophanales > Gemellaceae > Gemella > Gemella haemolysans. The sequence continues at coordinate 2,489 of NZ_ACDZ02000013.1, forward strand.
TAGTTATCTCCTTTTTTATTATTCTATAAATTATAATACTAAGATATTATATCACAAACTATATTGATATTTCAACGAAAGTTAAACATTTCAAGAAGAATTGATACTATAATTTTATTATTTCTATGACAAATGTATAGATTAACACTTTATCTTAGAAAAATGGTTGTATTACTGGAATTTTTCCATGCACCGGATTTATTATACAACCAAAATAAAGAACTAAATAGCATTTCCCTACTACTTAGTTCTCTGTATCATTCTTTAATTTGCTTTAATTTCCACTGGGCGTTTTAAGTTTTTCTCTATTAATGTTACCATTTCAGCTATACCTGCTTGATTTAGGTGAACTCTATCTGGCTCAAATAAATCTTTAGTACTATTTGCTACTGAATACCAGTCAATAAGTTTAACATTTGAGTGTTTTTCTTGTATTTCTTTTAATGCTGTATTTACCGTTTTTTCCCAAGCTCTTGGTACTTTAATATTGACGAAGTAAATATCTGCTTTATCAAACTCTTTTACTAATTCTTCAATTTGACTTTCTGTAAATGGACCATTAGTTCCTAACTGGAAGATTACCGCTGAATTTTCATTATTGTATTTAGAATAGCTTTTCGCCTCTTCTACTGCTACATATAATTGACGACCAATTTTCCCATCGATGACAGCTCCTGAATAGAGTTCTTGGAATTTTTCTCCAATGTCTACAGTTAATGAATCACCCATAACTAGTACTGAACTATATTTTTTATCAGAATTTTTTTTATCTTCTTTGTTATCTTTGTTATCTTTGTTATCTTTATTAGAATCACTAGATTTTTCTTGGTTATTATCTTTATTGTTCCCGTTATTTACAAACTGAGTTTCTTTATTTGCTTCCATCTCTTTTACAAAAGCTGTAGAAATAAATGGAACACTTTTTCCGAAAATACCCATTAAGAATAATATTGAAACTAGTCCAACAACACCTGCATAGACTTTTTTAGATTTTCTAGGACGTTTTTTCAGTTTTTTGAATATAATATTTATATAGTTTTTGAATCCTAATTTTCTAATAGGAGTTTCTACAAACACATAACTAGCTGTAGCTAAAATAAATGTTAGAATTACTCGTAATATTACAAAGATAATATTTGGATTTCCTATTTCTGATACCGGTGTCGTTAATACTAATACTGGGAAATGCCATAAGTATAAACTGTATGATATCTTACCAATAAACACTACAGGTTTGAATGATAATAATCTTGACATTAGTGTATGTTGTTTCCCACTACTTATTATAACTATCAATCCTAATATAGCTACTAATAGGAATCCACCTCTATATAGCAATGTGTTATACTCAGATGTATAAATCATTACTGTTATTAAAGTAGCGATAGAAACTAGTGAAACCACGCTGTATATCATGTTCTGTTGCGGAGTTACCTTAGCATGTAATCTCTCCATAGGATATAATATTGCTCCTACAACTCCTACAAGTAGAGAAAATGCTCGAGTATCAGTACCGAAATATATTCTACTGATATTGTTTATATCAAATAAAAGAATATGAGCTATTAATGATACTAATATTAATCCTAGAACAACATATAAAAAGTTCTTATTTAATTTATAGGTTCCGTCTTTTGATTTTTTCTTTCTATTAACTAATAAGAATAGCAATGGGAAAATCATATAAAATTGCTCTTCTATTGCTAAAGACCAAAGATGTTTGAACGGGCTTTGCGCACCGAAGCTATCAAAATAATCTAGTTTATGGAAAATATACCACCAGTTACTTGAATATATATAACCAAATATTGCATCAAGGTGACTCTTACGAAGCAGTACTTCATTGAAAAGTACCATTACCACTAACCCTACTGTTATCATAAAGTAAACAGCCGGTAACAAACGTCTAGCCCTTCTAATATAGAAATTATATAAATTTAAGCTACCAGTCTTTCTATATTCTTTAATAATTAATGAACTAATTAAATATCCCGATAAAACAAAAAATAAATCTACCCCTAAAAATCCACCCGGTAGGTAATTTACGTCAACGTGATAAATAATAACGGCTAATACAGCCAATGCCCTCAAGCTATCTATACTTGGAAGGTATTTTGATTTGTTATTACTCATTTTTACCTCCTTTAATCTTTAAACATCGCTAGTGCAACACGGCCTCTTTGTTTGTCTACATCTATAACATAAACATCAACAATTTGCCCTACACTAAGAACATCAAGTGGGTTTTTTATATAATTTTTACTAATTTTTGAAATATGTACCATCGCATCTTGTTTTAAACCGATGTCGATAAATGCTCCGAACTGTGTTATATTTCGAACAGTTCCCGCTAATTTAACACCAATCTGAAGGTCATCTATAGTTAGAATATCAGATTTTAACAACGGCTTAGCAAATGATTCACGTTCGTCTCGCAGAGGTTGTTTTAAATCTTTAATTATATCTTCTAACGTTTCAAGACCTACACCAATTTTTTCTGCTAGGGCTTTTTTATCTACACCATCTATTGTAGTAGTAAACTCATCTGTTCCTACTTCTTTAGTTGATAGTTTTAACTCTTTTAATAAATTCTCTGCTGCTTTATAACTTTCTGGGTGAATACCTGTAGCATCAAAAATATTTTTACTATCAGGTATTCTAAAGAATCCTACACATTGCTCATATGTTTTTTTACCTAATCTTGGTACTTTAGCAATTTCTTTAATTGTTTCTATTTTTCCATTTTCTTGACGATAAGCTACAATATTCTTAGCTATTTGCTTATTAACACCAGAAACATATGATAGTAGTGAAACAGATGCCGTATTAACATTTACCCCTACTTTGTTAACCGCAGTTTCAACTACAAAAGTAAGCTCTTTTTCTAAAAACTTAGGAGTAATATCGTGTTGGTATTGACCTACACCGATTGATTTAGGGTCAATTTTTACAAGTTCACTTAATGGATCTTGAATACGTCTCGCTATAGATACAGCACTTCTTTCTTCTACATTAAAGTCTGGGAATTCTTCACGTGCTACTTCACTAGCTGAGTACACACTAGCTCCCGCTTCATTTACAATAACATAGTCAATTTTTAATCCCGCTTCTTTTAAGTTATCTACTACAAATTTCTCAGTTTCACGAGAAGCAGTACCATTACCTATAGCTATTAAATTAATATTGTGTTTATTAATAAATTTAATTAAATCTTTTTTAGATTTTTCTTGCTTATCTGCTGAAGCTGGTTTATGCGGATAGATAACCATTTTATCTATAAAATTACCATATTCATCAACAATTGCCATCTTACAACCTGTTCTAAATGCAGGGTCTATTCCTAAAACTTTTTTGTTTTTAAGCGGACTTTGCATTAATAGTTGTTTTAAATTTTCTGAGAAAATGACAACAGAATCTTCCTCAGCTTTTTTCGTTAAATCACTACGAATCTCTCTTTCAATTGATGGATAGATTAATCTCTTCATACTATCAGCAATACATTCTAGTAGTAAGTTGCTAATCGCTGTTTGACGATTTTTTGTTAAACCACGTAGTATATAATTGTGTAATCTATCTTTATCATTTTCGATACTTACACGAATTATTCCTTCTTTTTCCGCTCTATTTAGAGCAAGAATTCTATGCGAAGCAATTTTTGAAATTTGTTCTCCAAACTCATAGTAGTTTTTATAAGTAGAATTTTCGTCTTTTTCTTCTCCACCTTTTTTAAGTGCTGAAGTAATTTGACCGAATTTTCTAGTGTTTTCAAGTACATACTCACGATATTTTGCACTATCAGAAATATTTTCTGCGATAATATCTAATGCATAGTTAATTGCTTCTTCAGCCGTATTAACCTCTTTTTCAGCATTTATATACTTAGCAGCTTCTTTATTCAAATCTTCTAAAGATTTTGGAAGTTTCATAATATAGTTAGCCAGTTTCTCTAATCCTTTTTCTTTAGCTATCGTTGCCTTAGTACGTTTTTTCTCTTTAAAAGGACGATATAAATCTTCTACCCTTTGTAATTTTTCTTGAGCTAAAATATCTTTTTTTAGCTCATCAGTAAGTAGACCTTTTTCTGAAATTAATCTAATTACTTCTTCTTTTCTTTCTTCAAGTGATTTTAAATAATTAAATTCATCTTGAATTTGTTTAATAGCAACTTCATCTAGAGAATTTGTTAATTCTTTTCTATACCTTGCGATAAAAGCAATTGTATTTCCTTCTTCTAATAAGTTTAATACATTTACTATATACTTATCTTGTATTTTTAACTTAGTTGCTAAGTTTTTCATAATTTTCTCGTACATATTATAACTCCATTTTATTTTTTATAATAAACTCTTGGAACACGTTTATTTATACAACAGAATATTTCATAACTTATTGTATCTTGAAATGTAGCGAAATCATCGACTGATATTTTTTGGCCATTATTCTCTCCAAAAATTAGAACATCGTCTCCTACTTTTATATTTTCACTACAACGTACCATAAGTTGATCCATGCAAACACGTCCTACTATCTCACAGTCTTCTGTCCCAACTTTAATCTTAAATCCTTGAGCTCGCCTTAAAATACCGTCAGCATAACCGATAGGCACTGTTGCAATATATTCATCCTGTTTTGCTTCATAACTAACGCCATATCCTAGTTTTTCACCTTTTAAAAATTTCTTAACATGCGTTATCTTACTTACTAATGAAACTACAGGCTCTAGTTTAATCTTGTCTAATTTTTCAATATTTTCACTTGGATAACATCCATAAAGTGAAATCCCTAGTCTAGTCATATTATACTGATCTTGTCTGTCACTATATTTTACTGTGCTAGCTGAATTTCCAATATGAATGTATTTTGGTTTATGGGTAAATAGTTTTAATCTTTCATCGAAGTTTTTAGTTTGATAATCATCATAATTATTATCACTACCATCAGCATTAGAATAATGCGAGAAGATCCCCTCAAAATCAATTTTCTCAGATGAAAGTAGCTTATCAATTTTAACTAATTCTTCTTTATCAGAAGTACCGATACGTCCCATTCCCGTTTCAATCTTAACATGAATTTTTAATTTCCCTTTGATAGTCTCCATCTCTTCTAGACATTTTTCTAACCATACTTTAGATGGACATGTTAATGATACATTGTTTTCTACAGCGTATTTTACATTTTGAGGATTTGTTACTCCTAATACAAGAACCATACTATCAAAAATTACATCTTTTAATTCTAATGCTTCTTCTAATGTAGCTGTTGCAAAATGTCTAACACCATTTTTGTATAGATGATTTGCTATTGCTCTTGCGCCTAATCCGTAAGAATCAGCTTTTACTATTGCTATACCGGTTTTTTTATTATTAAGTGCAGTTAACTTATTATAATTATTAAGTATCGCATTTAAGTCTACTCTTAATTCTGTTGGCCTATCATTAATCATTATTCATATCCCTCTTCTCTAAAATAACAAATGCCACAACCGTTGAATCAGTATGGCTCATCGTTAAATGTGTTATAAAGTCTTTATATTCAATATAAGGTTTCCCTCTATCATCTTTTTTTACTTCTACATCATGAAAAGAAAAATCTTTGGAAATCCCAACTCCTAAAGCTTTTGAAGTAGCCTCCTTTACAGCGAAGCGTCCAGCCAGAAACTCCATTTTTCTTCTATGATTAGTTATTTTGTAAAATTCATTTAATTCACTTTCTGTATATAATTTTTCAAGTCGTTTTTTATCATCAACATATTTTTCAAAGCGATGAATATCGACGATATCACAACCGATTCCGTAAATCATTTTTTACCTCTTCATTATATAGTCTTACAATATTATATCACTAATATAGATATTATGAAAGAAATATTAGCTTGTTACTCAGCTTTATTATTTACATAAGTTTTGCACTCTGTCAAAACACTCTTCACTATAATTAAATTTATCGTTTAATGCATATTTTGTAAAATATTACACCAATTTAACAAAAAAAGATTGCCAATTTTCATTGACAATCTTATATTTATTAATTTCTATTATTACTATTTAGTAATATGAAGACGAATCTTAACATCTCCATTAAAGCTACAACTGCTGCTGCAACATAAGTTAAAGCTGCTGCTGTTAAAACTTTACGACAGTGTCTGTGTTCTTGATCGTCTACAATGTTTAAATCAACCACTTGTTCTAATGCTCGTTTTGAAGCATCGAACTCAACTGGTAATGTTACTACTTGGAATAATACTGCAAATAGCATGAATCCTACTCCAACCCAAGCAACAGTATAACCGAATTGACCAATTAATCCTGTTAATAAGAATCCTACCATAATAAGAATTGTTGATAGGTTTCCTCCAAGATTAGCTAACGGTACTAATGAGTGTCTCCATCTCATTGGTTTGTAGTCTGCTACTTTATCTTGAATTACGTGACCAATTTCGTGAGCTGCAATCGCTACAGAAGCAACTGTTGGTTGATCATGAACTATAGGTGAAAGTACTACAATGTTATTAGTTGGATCATAGTGATCTGATAATTCAACTTCACCTCTTACTACTCTAACACCTGTTATTCCATTCGCTTGCATTATAATTTCTGCAACTTCTTTTCCAGTTAATCCTGATTTTGTTCTTACTTTTTTATATCTTTCGTATGTTCTTTTTACTTTGAATTGAGCCCACAAAGGGATTAGCATAATTAGTAAAAAGTAAAGTATATAACTTCCTGACATTCCATAATATCCTAATGGCATATAGATTACCTCCTAATTAGTAAAGTATATAAGAAGAATTATACCACGTTCTAAAATTATTTGCTAGTATTTTGACTAAATTTTACCATTGTTAATTCATATTATTATTTTTTATTAATTTTCATTGGATTTTCACTATTTTTTCAATATATTACCTAATTTATACTTTAATTTTCAACATAAAAATACGATCTAAAAGTTAACTTACTTCTAGATCGTACCATAAATTTAAATTCTTACTATTAGTTTCTTTGTCTTGCTATTAGTTTTATCGGTGTTCCTTCAAAATTGAATGAATCACGGATTCTATTTTCTAAAAACCTCTCATAAGAGAAGTGCATAAGTTCTGGATAATTCACGAAGAACACGAATGTCGGTGGATTAATAGCAACTTGCGATGCATAGAAAATATTAAGTCTCTTACCTTTATCTTGAGGTGTTGGATTCATAGAAACAGCATCAACAACAATTTCATTAAGTGTTGAACTTTGAACACGACGTTGTCTATTTTCATATGATTCTTTAATTAATGGGAAGATGTTAAATACACGTTGTTTTGTTTTTGCTGAAACATAGATAATTTTAGCATAATCTAAGTAAGCAAAACTATCACGAATTTTTTCATCAAATTCTTTCATAGTCTTATCATCTTTTGCAATTGCATCCCATTTATTAACAACGATAATTACACCTTTTCCAGATTCGTGTGCATATCCTGCAACTTTCTTATCTTGTTCAATAATACCTTCCTCAGCATTAAGAACTACTAAGACGACATCTGATCGTTCAATAGCTTTAAGAGAACGAAGTACAGAATACTTCTCACAGCTTTCATATACTTTACCACGTTTTCTAATACCAGCTGTATCGATTACTACATATTCATCTCCATTGTGCTTGAAATCAGTATCGATTGCATCACGTGTAGTACCAGCGATATCAGATGCAATAACACGTTCTTCACCTAAAATCGTATTAATTAAACTAGATTTACCTACATTAGGACGACCGATAAGAGAGAATCTAATTTTGTCATCTTCTTCCTCTTCTTCTAAAACTTTAAAGTTTTTACAAACTTCATCAAGTAAATCACCGATACCTAGTCCGTGAGATCCAGAAATTGGGAATGGATCTCCAAATCCTAATGAATAGAAATCATAAATCATATGATTCATATCAAAGTTATCAATTTTATTTACTGCTAATACAACTGGTTTATCTGTTTTATAAAGTAATCTAGCAACTTCTTCATCATCACTAGTTACTCCATCACGACCATTTGTTAAGAAAATAATAACATCTGCTTCGTCGATTGCTAGCTCAGCTTGTGCTCTGATTTGTTTTTGGAAAGGAGTATCTTCTAATTCAATTCCTCCAGTATCTATCATAAAGAATGAGTAATTTAACCATTCTGCTTTTGAGTATATTCTATCACGAGTAACACCTGCTACGTCTTCTACAATAGATAGTCTATCACCAATAATTTTATTGAAAATTGTAGATTTACCGACGTTTGGTCTACCTATTATCGCAACTGTTGGTTTTGCCATGTTTTTACCTCCATATCTTTAAATATTTTTAGTTAAAATAGCAAAGTTTGATAGTTAAAAACTATATTTTAACTACACTCCACTATCTATTTCTACCTAAAAAATAAAAGCAATAGACAAGCTTATCTACTGCCTTTATTTCTTTATTTTTTCAAATTAAAGTTCGATATCTTTAAATTTGTCCCCTAGATTGAATGAAGTATCTCCATCTTTTAAGTAAGAAGTATCATATTCAACTTCTTCCTTAACTTCTTCTTTAACTGGTTTTTCTAAAAGTTCTTTGATTGATAAAGATAATCTTTCGTTTTCGAAATCAAATTCTAAAACTTTTACATTTACTTTATCACCTTTTTTAAGAACGTCTTCTACGTTTGTAACTCTTTCGTGAGAAATTTGAGAAATGTGAACTAATCCTTCAACATCTGGTAATACTTCAACAAATGCTCCAAATGCAGTTGTGTTACGAACAACACCTTCTAATGCATCTCCAGCTTTAATTGTAGCACGAGCTACTTCCCATTGTGTTGGTAATAAAGTTTTAGCTGAAAGTGAAACTTTTTCATTTTCTTTATCTACAGCGATAACTGCAACTTTAATAGTGTCTCCAACTGATAATACATCAGCAACTTTCTCTACACGAGCATGAGAGATTTCTGAGATGTGTAATAATCCATCAACTTCACCGATGTTAACGAATGCACCAAAGTCAGTAATACGACTAACTTTACCTTCAATTACATCACCTTCATTAATGTTTCCGTATACTTCAGCTAGTTTTTTAGCTTTTTCTTCTTCTAAAATTACACGTCTGTTTAAGATAATTTTGTTTTTAGATTTATCTACTTCTTCGATTTTGAATGTGTATTCATTTCCTACAAATTTAGATAAGTCTTTTCTGAATTTAGTGTCAATATATGAACCTGGGATAAATGCACGTAATCCTTCTACGTCAGCTAATAATCCACCTTTAGTTTGTCCAGAAACTGTTGCTTGAATTAATTCTCCGTTTTCGAATTTTTCAATAATTCCAGCCCATGATAATTCCATTAATTTTTTATATTCAGCATTTTCTAAAATTTTGTGTGATAAGTAGATTACACCAGGTACATCTTCTGATCTTTTTTCACGATCTGCTCTAATACCAGTTACTTGAGCTTCTACTTCATCACCAACTGATAATACGTCTTCAATGTTTTCAAATGGTTTTCTAGTAATTTGGTTACGTAAAATTACACAATCATATTGAGCTCCTGCTACATCAACGTATACTTTATCGTTATCGATTTTAGATACTGTACCAGTTACTTTGTCTCCTTTTTTCAGCATTTCTGAGCTATTTAATAATTCCTCAAATGAAGTTGTCATTACTTCTAATCCTCCTGTGCTTACAATACATACTATATTAATATTATACATCAAAAATACAGTTATGTCATTTATTTTATGTTAATTTTTTAATTCTTTTTTTATTTCATCAAGTAATTTGGCTTCTTCTTTACTTAATTCATAGTTTTCCAGTAGATCTGGTCGTCTAGTTAGCGTTCTTCGTAAACTTTCTTTTTTCTGTAAGTTTCTATGTTTTTATGGTGACCACTTGTCAACACATCAGGAACTATCATTCCTTTATAGTCCTTTGGTCTCGTATATTGAGGATATTCTAATAATCCAGTAGAGAATGAATCATCTTTGTGAGATTCTTCTTTACCTAGTACATCAGGAACAAGACGTGCTATACTATCAACCATCGTCATCGCTGCAAATTCTCCACCTGTTAAGATGAAATCACCAATCGATAGTTCATCAGTTACTAAGAACTCTCTAATTCTTTCATCATAACCTTCATAGTGACCACAGATAAAAATCAAGTGCTCTTCTTCAGAAAGTTCCTCTGCTTTTTTCTGACTAAATCTCTCACCTTGTGGACAAAGTAAAATTATTCGTGTTTTATCTGTTTTATCTAAACTCTCAACAGCATTAAATATCGGTTCTGGTTTTAATACCATCCCCTGACCTCCACCGAATGGGTAATCGTCTACTTGGTTATGTTTATTACCAGAAAATTTACGGTAATCGACTATATTTATATCTAATAACTTATTATCTTTTGCTTTTCCTAAGATTGAATGATTTAATGAATCAAACATATTTGGGAAGAGCGTTAAAATATCAATCTTCATTAGTCAATTAATCCTTCCATAACTTCGATATCAATTCTTTTATTAGTAACATCTATTTTTTTAACCACATCTTCAATGTAAGGTATTAAAATTTCTTTACCAGTTTCTGCTTTTATTACCCACACATCATTTGCACCAGGAGTAAGGATCTCAGCTATCTCACCTAGTATTTTGTTGTTTTCATCAAACACCTTGCAACCGATAATCTCATGGAAATAAAACTCATTTTCCTCAAGTTCTCCTATATTATCAGAATCGATTTTGATTTGTAGATTTTTAAATTTTTCTGCTTCTTCTATTGTATCAATCCCTACAAATTTTACTAGAAGATTATTTTTATGTGTTCTGTAGCTCTCTACAACTACTTCTTTAACAACTTGATTTCCTCTAGTTATTAATAATTCACTACCCTTTTTAAAACGTTGTTCTTCAAAATCAGTTGATGAAATTACTTTCACCTCTCCTTTCAAAGAATGAGTATTAACAATTTTTCCTACTTTTAGACGCATCTATTTCTCCTTGTTTTAATATTTTCTTTAATTATTTTTTTACTCTCATTCTGATAAAATATGAGATATTTTCTATAATAATTATCGATAACGATAAACCAATTAATAATGTTGAAATTCTATTCCAATTTCTATATTCTATATTATTTACAAGTAAATGTCCAATACCACCTGCACCAACCATACCTAAAATAGTTGAATTTTTGATATTTGATTCAAATCTATATAAAACTATAGTAACGAATTCAGGGAAGTATCCATTAAATATAATTTTAACATAACTAATAAAACTTCCAAGTCCTAGACTTTTTGTCATCAGTAATACATTGTTATTTATTCCTTCTAAGACCTCATTATACATTTTCGTCATAACACCAACTGTATAAATATATAATGCAAAGAAACTACTAATTGCACCAGGACCAAATCCTCTAAAAAATATTAATGCCACTATGATTGGTGGAAATGTTCTTAAGATATTGATAACGACTTTTACACCTAATGCTTTATTCTTACCAAAAAGATTCACCGATGATAAATACGATGTAAATATAGCTGTCACCGCAGCAAAAATCGTGGCACTAAGTGCAATTTCTATACTTACAAAAAGCTCACTAAGCATTTTTGGAACATACGCTAAATCAGGATTTATTATTCCTCTAGCCAGTACATTTAACTGTTTTAATCCTATGATAAATCTCTCATGTGAAATATTAATGAAATTAGTAACGTATAAAATACTCCCTACAATAATAAGAGGAATACCAAATTTTACTACATTTCTTCTTAGTAAAAACTTTTCAAAAGTTAACTGAGAGGTATTCTGTAAATTTCTAAAATAATAACTCACTAAATCAATTACGAAGATTAATATAACAAGAGTAATAATTATTATAGAAACTCTATCATATCTTAAGTGATTTAGCTCTTGCCATAATCTTTGACCTATTCCACCTGCTCCAACTAATCCTAAGACACTTGCTCCACGGATACTTGATTCTAAAGTTAAAAAGTATACAGAGATAACTTGGGGCTTAAGATTAGATAAAATAGCATTCTTATAAATAATAAATTTCGAAGCTCCCAATGATTCCATAGCTTCTAACTGTTTTATCTCGACCTCTTCAGCATATTCTTTCAATAACTTAGCTGATGTTAGAATATTTATTAAATATATACTCACAAAACCACTAAATACTCCTGTACTGAATAAACTTACTAAGATAGCGGCAATTATTAGAAATGGCATTGTTCTGAAAATAGAGAATACCGCACTAAATATCTTAGGAATAATCTTAAGTTTAAATAACACATTAGTTAGTATTGGTAATAATATTAATGTTGTGCATAAAGCTAATATAGATGAAAATAGAGCAATGTTAATTGTTTCTATTATCGGTTGTTTCAATTCAGGTAAAATAGAAAAATCTACAGGATACATGCGTCCAAGCAGATTCTGTATCCTTTTAAATCCTAATGAAAAAGTTTTTGTATCATATTGGCTATATGCAATAAAAATAATCAAAACAATAAAAGACAACGAAGCTAACTTCGTTATAGATTTTTTAATTATAAAGTTCTTCAAATTCATCTTTAGTCACCTTCTCAGAATCTTTATAAAATAAAACTTTTCCGTCCTTTAATCCTAAAATCTTTGTACTATATTTTTTCGCTAGATTAACATCGTGAAGATTTATAAGCACTGTTATTCCATTTTCTTCATTTAATTTTTTAAATGTATCCATTATGAGTGTCGTATTTTTCTCATCCAAGCTACTTACAGGTTCATCAGCTAGTAAAATCTTTGGGTTTTGAGCCAATGCTTTAGCAATAGCAACCCTTTGTTTTTGACCACCTGATAAATACTTAGATTTTTTAAAAGCCTCATCCTCTAATCCAACTTGCTTTAAGAATTTAACACCTTCATTATATTCTTTTTTTGTATATCCCATTAAAAGATCCAAGATAGATTTTTTTACTAAATAAGGTGTTAAAACATTTTCAACAGTATATAAATTATCAAGTACATTATAATCTTGAAATATAAAAGCAATATCTCTTCTAATGTGTTTTAACCTTGATCTATTAAACTGCACTATATTTTCGCTTGCTATATTTATCTCTCCAGACTGAGGTTTATTTAACAAGTTCAAACAACGCAATAAAGTCGATTTCCCGGCTCCACTTTTTCCTACAATAGCGATAAAATCACCCTTAGGAACTTCAAATGATATATCGTTTAAAATGTTTTTTCCACCATAATTAAAAATTAGATTTTTTACTTCTAACTTTTTACTCTCCATACTATCACCTCATTATTTTGTAATGAACTATAAAATTAAATAATCTATATGATTAGTAAAATTTTATAATTACTATTATATCATTTAAAATAGAATTTTTCAGTATTTTGATTTTACTTTTTTCCTTTTACTTAAGCTTTTAACTTTTATAAGAAAAATCTTAAAATATAAAGCCAAAATAATAAACTCGCCTACGTAAAGTAGACGAGTTTGATCATTATTTAATAAAAGTAGTAATTTCTTCAACAGATAAACTAGAATCACATACAACTTTAACTTCTCCTGCTTCAGCTACTAATAAACCTGGTACAGTTCTTACAGAGTATTTTGCACGTAATGATTCAATACCTGATGCATCTGAGAAATCTTCAGAGTTAAGGAAGAATGCTTCTACTTTATTAGAAACAACTACTTCACTTAATTTTGGCATAAATCTTCTACAAAATGGGCATGAAGATCTCCCAATAAATAATACAAATTTTTCTTTTGATTCAATTTTTTCTAATGCAGTTTTTGAATCAATAACTTTAAAGTTTTCTAAGTGTTGTTCGAATGTTTTTTCCATTTTTTAATCTCCTAATATTTTATAGTTACTATTTTACTCCTCTTTTTATAAATATGCTAATATTTTGCTTACAAAAGTAAACAAATATGAATTGTAGCTTTACAAATAAAAAAAGAAGTAATGTAAACTTACACTACTTCTCTACTTTAATTCAAAAAAATGGGGCGGCTGAGGGGAATCGAACCCCCGAATGTCGGAACCACAATCCGATGCGTTAACCACTTCGCCACAACCGCCAAAATATTAAGTTTAAATAAAAAAAATGCCTTGAGACAGAGTCGAACTGCCGACACATGGAGCTTCAATCCATTGCTCTACCAACTGAGCTATCAAGGCAAAAATGGCGGTCCCGACGGGAATCGAACCCGCGATCTCCTGCGTGACAGGCAGGCGTGATAACCGCTACACCACGGGACCTAACTCTTATTCTCAATGTATTATTTCAAATGGTGACCCGTACGGGATTCGAACCCGTGTTACCGCCGTGAAAGGGCGGTGTCTTAACCACTTGACCAACGGGCCAATAAAAAACGGAGCAGGAGGGATTTGAACCCTCGCGCCGGTTTCCCGACCTACACCCTTAGCAGGGGCGCCTCTTCAGCCTCTTGAGTACTACTCCAACTCCACAGGCAGGACTCGAACCTGCGACCCTCTGATTAACAGTCAGATGCTACTACCAACTGAGCTACTGTGGATAAATATTTGTGTTCCTAACGAACAATATTTATTATACAAAAGTATTAACATAATGTCAATACTTTTGTATAACTTTTTTTATTATTTTCAATTTTATAATGTTATTTACCTAACAAACGTTGATTTTTCACATTTTATAGCTACTTTTTTATATCTAATCTCTATATGAAATATCCCTTTTATTTAACTTTATTTAAGTCAATGTTCATTTTTTCAGAGATTTTCTCAATAGCTTTATATGCATCATTATTTGGTTCTTCAAATCCTGTAATGCTAAATAAATTTGTTAAAATTTGAATTGTTTCTTTATCATTTTGAATCTCTAGTAAAGCTTGTTTTACTTTTTTCTGAGTTTCTTCATCAAGATTATTAGATGCTACTACTGTTACACCTGGAATCAATTCACTCTTAGCTATAACTTTAACATCTTCTTTTAATGTAGGAAATTCTTTAGTATATTTTCTTATTACATTTTCATAGCTTGCTACAGCATCTACATCTTTATTTAGTAATAATTGTAAACTTTTATCATGTCCACCACTAAATTGGTATTTAATATCTTTTTCTAAATCAATACCAGCATCTTTTAGCATTGCCCCTGCGTAAATATAACCTGAAGCTGAAGATGGATCAACAAAAGCAATTTTCTTACCTTTTAGATCAGCAATACTTTTTATATCAGAATCTTTTCTTACAAAGACTTCTGCAAAGTATCCTGGTTTGCCACTTGTACTTCTACCTACAAGGAGATTTTTTGTATTACTTTGTTTATTAGAAAGGACAGCTGAAAATGGTGGAACTAGTCCGAAGTCTACGCTTCCACTACCTATTCCTTCTATAACCCCTATATAGCTACTTGCAGTAAATACTTCTACCTTCATGCCTAATTTATCACCCAGTGCTTTAGCAAACGGCGTCAAGTCATCTACTAGCTTTTCGCTATTACTACTAGGCACTACACCTAATTTCAACACTTTTTCTTCTTTTGTTGTACTTTTTTGAGAACAACCAATTAAAGAAAATACCAATAGAAAAGAAAAAATAGTTATTAATATTTTTTTCATTTTACCTACCTCATATTTGTATATATTTTGTTTTTATACCATAGAGTATAACACAAAAAGTATATAATAAAAATGAAAACGCTCATAAATTAGAAATAAAAAATAGGTATTAATACCAATAGTAAATTTCTGTTCAAATAAAAAAATAGAATTTAGTCCGAGAATAGTGATTTTCAGATTTATTTGTCATTACTTTTTTTCATTCCTTTCAAAAAATCCCCAAAGTATAGCTTCCAATTTTTTGAGTGGAAGTTACTTTGGGAATTTATCTTGTTTTTAAATTTTATTTTATATAAAAATTAAATAATTTTGAAATATCAAACTTTCATTACGATTTCGTTAATTAATTCCTACTAGAATTAATTAAACTCTTTTCAATTTAGTTTTTTATTTAACTTTATTTAAATCTATATTCATCTTTTCTGATATTTTCTCAATTGCTTTATATGAGTTTTCATCTGGTTCCTCAAAACCAATTATATTATAAAGATCAGTTATTATTTTTAGTGCTTCTTTATCCTTTTGAACTTCTAATAAAGCTTGTTTTATTTTATTTCTCATACCTTCATCTAGATTATTAGAAGCAACTACAGTTACACCTGGGATTAACTCACTTTTGGAAATAGGATGTATATCTTCATTTAACGTAGGAAATTCTTTTATATATTTTTTTATAAGATTTTCATAACTAGCAATAGCATCTACATCTTTATTTAATAATAATTGCATACTCTTGTCATGGCCACCGCTAAATTGGTACTTAATATCTTTTTCTAAATCAATACCTGCATCTTTTAACATCGCTCCAGCATAAATATAACCCGATGCTGAAGATGGATCAACAAAAGCTACTTTTTTACCTTTTAAATCAGCTAAACTTTTTATATTTGAATCTTTTCTCACAAAGATTTCAGCATAGTATCCAGGTTTACCAGTTCTACTCGTTCCTACTAGTATATTTTTAGTATTACTTTGTTTATTTGAAAGAACAGCAGAAAATGGTGGAACTAAACCAAAATCAACACTACCGCTTCCTATTCCTTCTATAACACCAATATAACTACTTGCTGTAAAAACTTCTACCTTCATTCCTAGTTTTTCTCCTAAAGCTTTTGCAAATGGTTCTAAATCGTCAACCAATTTTTCACTATTACTACTAGGTACTACTCCAAGTTTTAAAATCTTTTCTTCTTTAGTTGAACTTTTTTGTGAACAACCTATTAAAGAAAATAATAAGACAACAGAAAAAATAGCTAAAAATATTTTTTTCATTTTACTCACCTCTTATTTTTTTATACTATGAGTATATCATATATTTTCATATAGTAAAATATAATATTCGTATTTCAACAAAAAAATAAAAAAATAGAGACATATAATATCCTTTTAAATCCTTTTATCACTGAATTTCACACTTTTTTCATATATATTATTTCAAAAAGCGTATTTTAATATAGAAAAGTCCACTATGAAACAAATATAATTACCTGTTCCACAGTGGATATTATTTTAAAATTTTTAGTTAAACTAATTTTGAAATTGTTATTCTATATTTTAAACTTTTTTTATTTTGAGTGTATCCCTTAACTACAAATCTTCCATACTTTCGTATAGATATTGTATCTTCTGATGTACACGTCTTCTCTCCATTTCTTAGAACGACATGATTTAGTTTAATAAAGTCTTGTTCTAAAAACTCTTTTACCTTACTTCGAGATTTATTTGTAATCTTAGCAACTATGGAATCAATTCGAAATGATGAACTAACTATTTCAAAGTCTTCATATTTTTTTTCTATTCCTACTTCTGCGAGATCAACTCTTTGAAAATCAAGATTTACTCTTCCGGCTTTTGTGAATTCCATTGCTATGTAATCTGCAATTTCTTCATCAACAAAAATATAAACCTCATTTTCTATAACAATTATATCCCCAAATCTATTAAAATTAATTCCAAGATTATGAACCGCTCCTAGAATATTTCTATGTTCTACTCTATTAAATTTGTTATTAAACTTTGCTTTTAAACAAACAATATCATAATCTACATCATAATATTCATTAGAAATAATCTTAGCTTTTTTTCTTTCAGCATCATCAAAACCACCAAAAAATTCAACTTTAAAATCACTATAGTTATACGCAACTATTTGACTAAGAACAATTTGTTCAAAATTCGTTAGGAATTTTGTAACGGTATTACGATTTTCCACAAAACTAATACTTTGTAGTAATTTTTCAGCTACTTCTCTTTGCTCAGCAGGCGCTTGTTGTAAAAAATTTATGTTCTTCATAGCATTAAGATAACTTAAATAATAGTGCTATTATTAGGTTTTCTATAACACTAAGCACTACAAGAGCTGCAATTGGTGATATATCTAACATTCCAAATGGTGGAATAATCTTTCTGAAGATTTTTAGATATGGTTCACAAATCGCCTCTAAAAACTCTACAATAAAATTATTTTTAATTTGAGGAAACCATGAAGTTAAAATATACGCTAACATACTGTATTCATAAAAATTAAATAAATATTTTACGAATTTATATACCCAAAAATACTCCGTTATATTTAACAATATTAATACTCTCCTTCGTAAAAGTCTCCTGAAACTTCAACACCATTAGGAACACATAAATAAATATCTTCACCAATAGTTTTTAGTCTAGCACCTAGTGCATAAATCCCTCCAGAAATAAAATCTAAAAGTCTATCAGAAGTCTCAATATCCAACTTACTTAAGTTGATAATTACTACTTTATTACGTTTAATATCATCCACGATATCTTTACTATCCGCAAATACTAATGGTTCAGTTAGTATTACATTATTAGTTCTTCCTGCGGGTTGACTTTGTACGTTTTGTTTACTTACCACTGGATTCTCCTTTTTCACCGGTCTTGGCTTAGGTTGTTCTTGCCTTACTTCACTTTTTTCTACTACTTCTTCTTCAAAATCCTCTTCTCCAACAAAAAGATTATTGAATTTTTTCATCATACTCATATTCTCAAACCTCAACTTACTTATATTTAACTATATCATTATAGCATGTAAGCAGTAATTTATAAAGTAATATGACAAAAAACACTTACAAAAGTTTAAAATTCTAATTTTCGTTAAAGCTTGTTTGGTTTCCCGACAAAAATCAATAAATTTCAACATATAATAATCACAAAAAAAGCCCTAGAGTAAAATACTCTAAAGCTTTAATTTTATCCATAGAATTTATTATATCTATCTCTTATTGAAAGTAATAATTTTCCCACTAATACTTTTAAAATAGAATAAACAGGTATTCCTATAATTGCACCAACAACTCCTGCTATATTCACTCCGATAAGAATAACAAAGATTACTGTAAGAGGATGCATATTCATGCTTCTTCCCATTATATTAGGAGAAATGATATTTCCTTCTAAAAACTGCACAATTCCCCATACTACTAACATTTTAAGTACCATTATCCAACTTGTTGAAGCTGCAACTAACATAGCTGGTGTTATTGCAATAACTGGCCCAAGGTAAGGTACGATACTTAAAAATGCAGCTATAGTAGCTAATGAAAATGCATAATGTAATCCTATAATGTTATAACCTATAAATAACATTACTCCTATACATAAAGAAACTAACATCTGTCCTTGGATATAAGATCCTACTTTACCATCAATTTCATCAATTGTTTCAGCAACAGGTTGTTTCAATTTTTTCGGTAGTAGACTGATTACAAACTTGTTAAAGTGCGATGCATCTTTTAATAAGAAGAATAACACAAATGGCATAGTAACTAAAACTGAAGCAGTTGAAGAAATAGATGATACTACCCCTTGTGCAATAGATGTAGCTACGCTAACTAGTTTTTCACTAATTTTAGAAACATTAAGGTTATTATTGACATATTCCACAACTACTTGTACGTATGCATTATCAGAATATGTCTCCAAATATCCTTTAACCACCTCAATATATCTTGGTAATGCAGTTATTAAATTCTGTGTTTGCTCCACAATAATAGGAACTACCCCTATAATTACAATTAGTATCAAAATTATACCAACGAAAATAGCAAGTAAACTAGCAATAAACCTAGACATTTTTTTCTCGAAGAAGTTCACCAATGGATTTAACATATAATAAAATACATAGGCGACTATTATCGGTGTAATTATACTTGAAACTATCGTATTTATCGGTGTAAAAATATACGATATTTCTGTATAAAGATAAATAGCTATACCTAATAAAATAACTATTAAAAGGATGTAGATTATAAATCTCCCTCCGATAAAAGCTAATAATTTATCTTCACGTGACTTTTCAATTCTTGTTTCTTTTTTATTTTTTTCTAATTCTTTATCCATACAATTTCCTTTCTGATAAATTATCTCACAATAGTTTGAGATAATTCATAAATTGTAATAATGGTCATATATGCAATATATCCTAGTGCAAAAGAAACTAACATCACAAAAACTTTTATTTCTCTCGTACTATTTCTCTTGAAAAATTTTCCGAAATCTATTCTTATCATTGAAAAATTCGCAAGTAATATCATAAAAAATAAGATCATTAATTTAAAAACATTCATTATTTCAACCTAATTGATAATGTTATTTAAACATATCAAGCCATCCTTTTTTCTTGAAGAACCATAACATACCGAACGCAATACCTAACATTATAGCTACAACTAAGAAGTAACCATATTGCCATTCTAATTCTGGCATATATTTAAAGTTCATACCATACCATCCTACTATGAAGGTTAATGGTAAGAAAATAGTAGAAATAACAGTAAGTGTCATCATGATATTGTTAGATTTAAGTGAGTTATATGTCATAAAGTTTTCACGGATATCACTGGCTAACTCGCGGTTTGCTTCAATTATCTCAGTTTGTTGAACAAGGTCATCATAAATATCGTGGAAATATTTTCTATCATTATCTGTCATTTCTACGCGACGTGAAACTAAGAATCTATGAATAAGCTCACGCATTGGTAGTAATCCACGACGAAGTTTCAATAGATCACTTCGAAGATCAAATACCTCATCCATAATCTTACTTCCAGAAGTATACGAATCAGTTTCCTCAATTTCATCAAGACGATTTTCGATTTTTGAAATAATAGGAATATATCCCTCTACTATTTCTGATACAAGCATGTGCATAACATGTAAAGGTGAATATTCTGCTCCACGTTGTAATATTTTTGGAACGATTTTATTTACGTAACGTATGTGTGAGAGGTGGAACGTTACAATATAATTTTTTCCAACAAACATATTTAGAGTTTCATAGTCATCATCTATATTTTTTAATACATGAGATACTAAGAAAATTTGTTGTCTTGTAATTTCAATTTTCGGCCTTTGTAAAAGCGTTAAACAGTCTTCAATTAAAAGTTCGTGGAACTTGAAGAAAGTTGTCAGCAAGTTAATTTCACTACGCGTAGGAGTATCAAAATCAACCCAATACCACGCTATGTCTTGCTCTTTAAGTCTTTCTAAACTAACATCAGTAAGGATATCTCCTTTTTTGTCTACTGCTATAGTTTTTAACATTAGATTTCACCTCTCTCTTTATTTTCACATTTACCATAATACCACACTTATAAAAAATAGTAAATTTATTATTTTAAATTAGTAGAAATATAGTGCATTACAATACCCGCTGCTATAGAGACATTTAAACTCTCTGCTCGTCCAGGCATTGAGATTTTAAGTAAATTATTTACTTTCGATAATATTTCCTCACTTACTCCTGCACCTTCATTACCAAAAACAACCGCAACTTTTCCTGTAATATTGTCTAGCTGTTCTATATACTTATCCGCTTTTAAACTAGTAGCAAAAATATTAAATTCGTGCATTTCATCTATTAATTCAACTAAATCTATATTATCAAAGCAATCTATATGAAAGTTGCTCCCTTGTGTACTACGGATAACTTTTTGTCCATATAAACTTGTAGTACCTTTTCCAAGAATAATACAGTCGAAGTTGAATGCATCTGCAGTTCTAATAATCGTTCCTAAATTACCTGGATCTTGAATTTTATCCAAAATAAGAACTTTACTATAGTTATTAATATCTAACTCTTTTTTTACGATGCGACATACCGCTATAATTCCCTGTGAAGTTATTGTGTCAGATATACTCTTCAAGACACTATCAGTGACTTTTATTAAATCACCTTCAAAAGAATCTACTATATTATATTCTTCAAAGCTTTCTGAAACAATTATTTCTTCTACTACTTTTGCATCTAAAGCTTCTTCTACAAGGTGTTTACCTTCTATTAAATATCTGCCGTATTTTTTTATATTTTTATTCTCTTTTAATTTTTGAATATCTTTAATTCTTTTATTACTTGCTGATGTTATCATTTTTTCTCCAATTAATTTATTTTGTATTTTTAGCATTCATACTAATTATAATCAATGTTGAACAAATTTTCAAATTATGATATAATTCACTTACAGATATTATAATAAAAAGGAGTTCATTATGTCATCATTTTTACTATCAACAATAGTTTTAGTGGTTGTTTTAGGAGCAGTAGGACTATTTAATTACTTCAGATTAAAAGGCGCTGTGACGAAACTTCCTTATGAAGAATTTAGAAAAGATCTTAGAAAAGTTCAATTAATCGACGTTAGAGAGAAAGAAGATTTCAAATACGCTCACATCAACGGTGCTCGTAATATGCCTTCTTCTCAATTCAATTTCTTATATACATCTTTAAGAAAAGACCAACCTATTTATCTATGTGATAAAAACGGAACTTTAGCTCCGCGTGCTGCTTTAACTCTTAAAAAGAATGGTTATACAAACGTTTATATGCTAAAAAATGGTCTTCAAGATTGGAAAGAAAACCTTAAAACAAAACGTTAATTTTTATGTACCTAGTTTATTTATAAAGCTAGGTACTTTTAATTTATATAGAAATAAAGTCTATACACGATTTATTTACACTTTACACAGGCTATTCCCTATTGAATACTAGAATATTTTATGGTATTATTATCCTTAAATAATCCATATGGAGGTCTACTAATGACTAAATATTATTATGATCCTAGAAATAATCGTGGCTATATCCCTGGTAGATATGTTAACAAAGTGGTATTCTTATTAATCACTTTCTTTTTTGGACATTTCGGAATTCAATATTTCTACATCGGAAAAAACTTTAAAGGACTACTGTGCTTACTATTTTGTTGGACTTTCATTCCATCAGTCATAGCAGTTTTTACTTTTGTAGTGACGTTATTCAAGCCAACAAATGAACATGGTGATATATTTATACACTATTAAAAAATCAAGGTTAAAAAATTTTTAACCTTGATTTTTTTCTATTTATATTTAACTTAACAATTTGGAATTATTCCATGAAGCCTTTTAGTTTATTAAGTTTAGAAGGGTGTTTTAATTTTCTAATTGCTTTTGCTTCGATTTGACGAATACGTTCACGAGTCACCCCAAACGCACTACCTACTTCTTCTAAAGTATGAGTCTTACCATCTTTTAGACCAAAGCGTAATTTCAGTACGTTTTCTTCACGGTCAGTAAGTGTTTCTAGTATCTCTTCTAGTTGTTCTTTTAAAAGTTCATTTGCAGCGTGCTCTACTGGAGATTGAGCTTCTTTATCTTCGATAAAATCTCCTAAATGTGAATCATCCTCTTCCCCGATTGGTGTTTCTAAAGAAACTGGCTCCTGAGCTATTTTTAAAATCTCACGAACTTTTTCTGGAGTCATATTCATTTTCTTAGCGATTTCTTCAGGTTTTGGTTCACGTCCTAAATCTTGAAGTAATTGTCTTTGAATACGAATTAGACGGTTAATAGTCTCAACCATATGAACCGGGATACGGATAGTTCTAGCTTGGTCTGCGATAGCGCGGGTGATTGCTTGACGAATCCACCAAGTTGCATATGTAGAAAATTTGAATCCTTTTGAGTAGTCGAATTTTTCTACCGCTTTGATTAATCCCATATTACCTTCTTGGATTAAATCTAAGAATAACATTCCACGTCCAACATAACGTTTAGCAATACTTACAACAAGACGCAAGTTAGCTTCAGCTAAATCTTTTTTAGCTTGTTCTTTTTCTTCTTCAGTTCCTGTTTCAATAATTTTAGAAAGTTCTAATTCTTTTTCTTTTGATAATAGAGGTACTTTCCCGATTTCTTTTAAGTACATTCTTACAGGGTCATTAGTTCTAATTCCTGCTGGAACAGATAAATCTTCTAAGTCTAACTCTTCTTCCTCTTCTTCTTCATGGTTAGCATTAATTAAAATAATATCTTCATTATTTAATTCCTCATAGAAATCATCCATTGCTTCTGAAGAAATATCCAATTTTGATAAAGCATCTACGATTTCTTCTTGAGTTAACTCACCTTGTTTTTTTCCTTTTTCTAACAATTCTTTTTTAATTGTTTCAAAATCTTTTACTTTCTTAGCCATGTTCTTCTCCTTTATTTCTTATATTTTTTTAACTTTAATAGTAATTCTTTTTGAGTTTCAGTATCCATTTCTTGAATAGCCACTCTAAGTCTATCTTTTATTTCTTTTAATGTCATTTCTTTATTTGAAAAATAGATTATATAATCACCTACAACATCAGCTGTTGGATTTTCTTCAATTAGAAAATCTGTTTCATCTATATATGTTGCAAGCCGTACTACTTCATCATCATCAATACTGTGAATAAATTTATGGATATGGAATTCTAAATTGTTATTATAATATATTACCAAATAATCCATTAAGTTTACAAAAGCTTCTTGAGGAAATTGACATTTTTCTAAGTCATTATATTTTTCTACAAATAATGATCTATCGACAAAAAAGTATTTAAATAATTTACACATTTTCTTGTCGTAATTTGTTGTTCTAAACAACAGTTCTGGGTTTGTCGGCACCACCCACTCTACTGCTGCTTTCTTCCTTTTCACATTCACCTTACCTAATTCTTTAAGAAGAACTTGTCGTTCAATTCCGAACTCCTCTGCCAAATTAGTAAGCAATATATATTTTAGTGATTCATCTTCTACATAGGCAATATTAACAAGTATTTCGTTTTTATATTTGATACGTTGTTCTATATTTGATTTAGAATCATTTTTACAAAATTCAATTTTATAGTTAATAAAGTGTTCTTTATTATTTCTTAAATAATTTTCAACATCAAAATCAGGATTTTTAGTATTTTTTTCAGTTAAAAATTCATCTAAATCCTTCGCACCTGAAAATTTCAGCTTATAGACATTGTCTGTTGTTTGAATAATTCTGTTTCCAATCTCTATCTGAGCTTTTGAACCCGCTTCATCATTATCTAAACTTAGTGTAATTTTTTTTACAAGTGATAAAACTTCTTTTAATTTATTGTTATCTATATTTGTACCCATCAATGCGACAGCATTCTTCATACCATTTTGATGAGCTTTAATAACATCCATATAACCTTCACATAAAATCACTTCATTTTCTTTAGCTATAAATAAACGTGCATCTGAAAAATTATATAAAACTGTTCTTTTTTCAAAAATTTTCGTCTCATGCGTATTGTAGTATTTTGGAACATTCTTATCCGAAGACATTGTTCTTCCCGAAAATGCTACAACTTGATTTTGGTTATTTTTTATAGGGAACATTACTCTATCTTTAAAGACATCATAATAATCTCCATTATCATTTTTTCCTAGCAATCCCGCTTCAACCATTAAATCCAAATTAATTTTATTCGAATTAAAGAAATTTAAAGCAATATTATTATCTCGAGGAGCATATCCAAGATTAAAATGTTTAATAACATCTTCACTTAATCCCCTATCTAATAAATATTTAAGTGCGTCTTCTGCTTCTTTCGTATTTAGTAGAATATAATTATAATAATCCGCTAAAAGTCTGTGTCCATAATACATTATATCAAGTTCATTATTTAAATCGTAACTCTCTTCTTTATTATTATTTGACTCTATATCCAGTCCTAACCTTGTTCCTAGCTTTACGATTGCTTGATTATATGTAATATTTTCTATTAACGATACAAATTGAAATATATTTCCACCTTTACCGCATCCGAAACAATGGGCTATTTTTTTCTCAGATGAGACAGTAAAAGATGGTGTCTTCTCATTGTGAAATGGACATAATCCTAAGTAATTTTGCCCGCGTTTTTCTAATTTTACGTATTCACTAACGAGACTAACTATATCAATATTATCAAAAATATAGTCAATATCCTGTTTAGATATTTTTGCCACCTTGTGCTCCTCCTTTTTTGCTAACCATCAAAATTTAATGAAAAGATTATTTCCCAACACTAATTATAACATAAACTAAATTATTTTAATATAGTTTGTTTAAATATTTGTAGAAGTACACTAACAATGAAAACTACTAATCTATTATTTTTGATTATGAATGTTTTATAAATTATTAATCTTCTAAATTAAATAATTTTTACTATACAGTTTTATCAAGAGTTTCAATTATTTTTAAAAATCATTTTATTAAATCTTCATTCCTTTCGTTTATTAATTTTATTCAATTCTAACAACTTAATTATATAAGAAAACCATTAGAAAATATTCTAAATTATTACTAATTTAATACAAAACTATAAGCTTATAGCATTTTATTAGGTTTTAGGTTATAATATGATTATCATTTAAAAAAGGAGTATTAAAGTGAAAGTAATTATAGTCGGTGGTGGTAAGGTCGGTGAACTTCTTTGCGCTGATTTTTCTAACACATTTGATGAAGTAACAATTATCGACACAAATGAACGACGTGTTGAAAAGCTCGTTGAAACATATGATATTAAGGGATTAGTAGGTAATGGTGCGAATTCTGACATATTATTAGAAGCTGATGCAGCTAACGCCGATATGTTTATATCTGTTACTACTAGTGATGAAATAAATATGATTTCGTGCATAGCAGCTAAACAGATTGGAGCAAAATATACAATTGCGAGAATACGGAACCCAGAATATTCTAAAACAAAAGAATTCATAAAACAATCTCTAGGAATAGACCTAATGGTTAATCCTGAATACGAAGCAGCAAAACAAATTTTCTATATGCTGAAATATCCAACAGCAATAAAAGTAGAAAGTTTTTCTAACAATAAATTCAATATCTTAGAAGTAATAATTAATGAGAACAGCATACTTAATGGGGTATCTCTAATAGAAAGTAAAAAATACATCGATTTTCCATCACTAGTTTGTTTAGTTGAGAGAAAAGGAGATGTCTTTGTACCTCGCGGTAACTATATTTTTAAAGTTGGAGATAAAGTTCATATCACCGCTTCTAATAAAAATCTTAAAAACTTCTATAAGTTATTAGGAAATAAAGAAAATCTTGAGAAAAAGGTAACATCTTCTTTAATTATAGGTGCAGGAAAAATCGCTCACTACTTAGTTGAATTTTTACAAAAAGTATCATTCTATACTAAAGTTATCGAAATTGATAAAGAAAAAGCCATATCCCTAAGTGAAACCTTCCCAGAAATTGATGTTATCTGGGCTGACGGTAGTGATAGAGACACATTAATTGAGGAAGGTATCCAAACATTTGATAGTTGTATTTCTCTTACAGGTCTTGATGAAGAGAATATTATAATTAATCTATATGCACATAAGCTTGGTATTAAGAAAACTGTTGCTAAAGTGAATCGTGCATCTCTTAAACAAATAGCTGAAGATATTGGTCAATATTCATACATCACACCAAAAGAAATAGTTGGAAATATAATAAAAAAATATACAAAATCCCTGCAATGTAGTCGATTTTCTGATATAGAAAGCTACTATCGCATAGCTAACAGTAAAGCCGAAGTTATAGAGTTTAAAATAACAAGTGATAATGCTAAAGTTATAGGAACTAAACTTAAGGATTTAGCTATAAATGATAACATGCTTATCGCATTTATCATTCGTAATAATAAACAAATCTTCCCGAATGGTGAAGATGAAATTAAAGTAAATGATAATGTTGTTGTTGTAAGTTATGGAAATAAACTTGAACATATCGATGATATTCTTGCAAGGAGGTAACCTATGAATTTTAAAATGGTTTTTAACGTCGTTGGGAAAATGCTAATGCTCTTAGCGGCACTATTAATTCTTCCTACAATCGTATCATTAATTTATGACGAACAACTTCGCGTTACAATTTCTTTTTTTAGTACAGTTATTGTATGCTTTCTATTATCAGTAATAATTCATTATTTAACAAAAGATGTAACTGAACGTGATTTCTACAAGAGAGAAGGATATGTAATAGTAACTTTAACATGGGTTATCTTTTCTCTGTTAGGGGCACTTCCATTCTATTTATCTGGAGAAATACCACACTATATTGACAGTTTATTTGAGACAGTTAGTGGCTTTACGACTACAGGCTCAACTATATTACAGGATATTGAATCTTTATCCAAAAGTCTATTATTCTGGCGTAGTTTTACACATTTTATAGGAGGTATGGGGGTTATTGTCTTCGCGCTTGCAATTCTTCCACGATCTCCACACACCATTCATATAGCTAAGGCAGAAGTTCCTGGCCCATATTTTGGTAAAGTGGTATCATCTATGAAGCAAACAGCAATATACCTTTATGGTATTTATATTGCATTAACAATCATATTATTCTTCCTACTATTGCTAGGTGGAATCGGAATATTCGATAGTATTAATCTAGCATTTTCTACAGCGGGAACTGGAGGGTTTGCTGTAAGAAACGCGGGTATCGCATATTATAATAGTACTTATATTACAGTTGTTATTGCTATTTTTATGCTAATATTCTCTATGAATCTTAGTTTAATATATTTTGTAGTCTTTAAAAGATACTTTAAAGTACTAAAAAGTGAAGAATTACGTTGGTTTTTTGGAATGATATCTATTCTATCTATAATAATGTTTTTAGATATTTATCGTTCGTATGATACACCTAACCACAGTTTACTAGATGTATTCTTCACAGTTTCATCAGTTGTCTCGACTACAGGATTCACCTACAACGATTTTAATATTTGGCCTGTATTTTCTAAAATGATTATACTTATTCTTATGATAGTTGGAGGTTGTACTGGTGGTACTGCAGGAGGAATTAAGATTCCACGATTAATTTTCTTTGTAAAAAATGCGAAGCAAAGTATAAGTAAAGCTCTAAATCCAAGAAAAATTGCTATGTTCAAGATAGATGGAAAAGTAGTAAAAGACACTGCACCATTATCTAATTACCTGCTATTATTTGGCTTTGTGTATGTTATTATTTTGTTCTTAATAACATTCCAAATAAACGACTTTGAAGATGCAATTTCTTTAACTGTCACATCAATTAGTAATGCTGGGCCTGCGTTTAATCACTATGGTCCTATGAGTAACTTTTCACAGATTCCATATTTTACAAAAACAATCCTGTCTGTTTCAATGTTACTAGGGCGTTTGGAATTAATGCCATTAATAGTATTCTTCTCTGCAAATACATGGAAAAAACGTAGAAAAAGATTAAGAGAAAATCAAAGAATTACTAATAACTTCATTGAATAATATACTGGTAGAAATTACTCAAAAATCATAATTTTCGAGTAATCTATTTTATCGAGTCACCCTCATTTTTATCAATCAATACAAAAAGACGAGTTCTACTTATAGATCTCGTCTTTTATCATTGAAACTATCTCTTGAATTTCTTCATTGATTCTTTCATCTAGTTCTTCTTTAGTAATTAATTCATCATTATGCGCTTCTGTATACCCTAATATTATACCTAAAGAATTCTTAACATTGTGCAACATAATTTTTTTCTTCTGTTCATTTTTATCCAATTCTGAACTTCTTTTATAAATCATAAATATATTTAAAAATACAAAAAATGTTAAAGGCAGGAAAAATATTTTAATATGTATTGCGGCAATAAGAAATACTACTATTAATACATTTACAGTTATGAAACTAATCATATTTTTCATGATATAAACTATAAACCTCTTTTTTATTTATGCCATATTCTTTAGCAGTATTTTTAATAGCTTCTGATTTTTTTTCACCACTTTGGACTTTTTGATAGATTATTTCTATAATATCATCAAGATTAAGGTCTGTTATTTCTTCATCCTTTGATGGAGAAATAATAACAACAAATTCCCCTTTTTCCTTAATTTCTCCACCTAACATATCTAATATTACGCTAGCTTCATATGTTTCGATTTGTTCAAACATCTTCGTAAGTTCTCTCGCCACTGCAATTTTTCTTGTTGGTGAAATTTTAACAATCTCTTCAACTAAGTTTTTTACCCTATGTGGACTTTCATATAAAATACCAGTTGTCTTTAAGTTTAAAATAATTTCTAACTTTTGCTTAAGTTCCTTACTTTTTCTCGGTAAGAACCCATAGAAAGTATAATTGTAAGATTCTATACCGCTAGCAACCAGTGCAGTAAGTCCCGCATTAGCACCTGGTAAAGCTACAACATCTAGTCCTGCAGTTTTTACCTTCTCTACAAGTACATACCCTGGATCTGAAATACATGGCATTCCTGCGTCAGTTACCAATGCTATATCTAATCCTTCTTCTAAGTATTCTATTATTTTATCACTCATTTTATCTTCATTATGCTCGTGATAACTAAGTAGTTTTTTACCCTTCACTTCATAATGATTCAATAACTTCTGAGTATTTCTCGTGTCTTCACAAGCTATTATATCCGCTTCTTTTAGCACTCTTAGTGCTCTTAATGTAATATCTTCCAAATTACCTATTGGTGTTCCCACTAAATATAACATAGTTATTTTTCCTTTATTTTAATATTAAATTCTTTTATTTTTTGCCTTTTTTCTGTATTTAAATTAAGTAAAATATACTCTTCTTTACTACTACGAGTTCGTTTTTTAAATAGACTTTCTGCACTCGTAGCTTCACTTTTCGTCTTAAATTCTTCAAAATATATAAGTTTTACAGGTACTCTTACCCTCGTATATTTTGCACCTTTTTTTGCATTATGAGTTTTTATCCTTCTAACAATATCTGTTGTATATCCAGTATACCAAGTTTTGTCGCAACACTCAACTACATACATAAAACTACTCATAAATACCATACACTTTCTTCATCTCATCTGTATAACTACCATCTTCATTATAAATATAGAATGGTTGTTCAACTTTAATATCGCTAACTTTCGAGATACTTCCTTCTATTAATACTATCTTACTATTCTCACTTGAAGGCTTACTATATACAAACCTTATTCTCTTAATTGCTAGTCCATTTTTCTCACATTCAGAGATAATATCACTTATTCTATAAGTTCTATGAACCAATGCAAATTTCCCGTTTTGTTTAACTAAATATCTAATCGCCTGGATTATATCACTAAGATTACATAGTAATTCATGACGTGAAATATTGTGATTAAACTTTTCTCGTTGATTTGGCATATTCTCAACGGGAAAATACGGCGGATTACAGATCACATAGTCGAATGTTGATGGTTTATAATATTCTTTGACATTTTTTATATCACCACTTCGTACTGCTACATTAGTAATTTCATTTAACTCTAAACTTTTTTTACTCAGTTCAACTAAGTCTTCTTGAATTTCTAACATTTCAATTTTGGCATCTGACTTTTCTCTAAGAATTATTGAGATACCACCATTCCCACTGCAAAGTTCTATAATATTTTTCTTAAAACTTCTCGGCACATTGGCAAAATATGGTAATAGAAAAGAGTCCGTTGACATACTATAATGATCAACTTTTTGTAATATTTTAAAATTTTTAGAAACTGTATCAACTCTTAAATTATCTTCCATACTAACCTCTTGTTAAAAATTCTAATTTATTGTTATCTAATAAAATAGTAAAAGCGAATTTTTCCAGCACCAATGTTGCATTAACATTTCCATTTAAATCTGCTTGTGCTTGAAGTATTTTTTCCTGTACCTTACTAATATTAACAACATCACTTGCGATTTCATCACTATAACTTTTAGAAACTTTCATACTTAAATAATTGAAAAACTCTACCACTTCATCTTTAGATTTTAATTTTTCTAATAGATAAATATTAGCAAGATGCGGTTTTCTCATATATCTTTTTACATATTCATTAGTAATAGCAATTAACTCTTCATTCTGTTCAATTTCAATATGTTCACTATGCCCTATTAGTTTAACTTGTTGACAACGCGAAATAATAGTTGGTAATATAGCACTAATATTTTTACAACTAAGAATAGCTATAATATCATCTTCAGGTTCTTCTAAAAATTTAAGTAAGCTGTTTGCTGCTTGCTCAGTCATTTTTTCTATATCTTTTATCCAGTATATCTTCTTACCGTAAAATGATTTAACACTCAAATCAGATTTTAATGTTTGGATTTCATCTTTCTTTATCGAAGTTTCACTTGATAATTTATAAAAATCAACATAATTCCCATGATTTATACTATTGCAGTTTTTACAATTTTCACAACTATAAAATTCTTTATCTTTATTTTCTAAACAAAAAATTGCTTTAACAAAACTCAAAATAAACTCATCAGAATATAAACTATCCTCACCTACTATTAAATAGGCATGGGATAGTTTATCTGTTTTTAATGTATTTGTTAAAGATTTTATTACAATTGTATCTTTACTAAAGTTCATTGTTTAAAAATCCTTCCAATATAGCAAGTGCTTTTTTCTGCACATTCTCGTATGTATCACTTGCATCAATCACCTTAATACGTTCGGTATTTTCTCTTGAAAGATCATCATAACCACGTTTGACATTTTTGTAAAAATCTAGGCTTTCTTGATCCATTCGGTTATTATCATCTCTGTTTTTTGTACGCGCTAGTCCAACTTCAACATCTACACAGAAATATAGTGTCAAATCCGGTTCAAGATTATCTGTTGCATATGAATTTATATTTAAAATATCTTGTTTAGAAAGTCCTCGACCATAAGATTGGTAAGCAACTGAACTATCTACAAAACGATCACAAATTACAATATATCCATCATTTACATGTGGTAATATTTTTTTTACAATATGATCACGTCGACTAGCACAAAACAGTAAACTTTCAGTTTTAGCATCAATATCATTTGAACTATCAAAAAGTAGTTCTCGGACTTTCTCGCTAAACTCTGTTCCACCAGGCTCACGTGTTGTTATAACTTTATATCCCTTTTCTTTCAAATACTCTGTAGCAAAGTTGATAAAGCTCGTTTTACCTGAACCATCTGAACCTTCTACTGTTATGAATTTACCTTTCATTTGAATAACCTTTCTTCTATATGTAATTACTTATTCATAAATTGAGAAATTCTTTCAACAGCTTCTTTTATATTTTCCATGCTTGTTGCATAACTAATTCTAAAGAAGTCATTATAAGCTTTCCCAAATGCTGTCCCAGGAATAACCCCAACACGAGCCTCTTTCGCTAATAATTTACAAAACTCCATCGCTCCAAGTTCTCTATATTCCGCTGGAATTTTGGCAAAGATATAAAATGCTCCATCAATTTCAGGGATTTCAAAACCTAATTCGCGAAGTCTTGGAACCATATAATCTTTTCTTTCTCTATAAGTTTCAATCATATGATTATTATATTTATCTACATTTTCATCTGTTAAAGCTACTACAGCAGCATCTTGAATAAATGTTGGAGCTCCAGATACTGTAAACAGATGGAAAACACCGATTTTTCTAATCATCGCTTGAGGAGCTGCGACAAATCCAATACGCCATCCAGTCATAGCATGAGATTTTGATAATCCACTGATTAGAACTGTTTGTTCTGGAATAAACTCAGCTAATGATGTGTGTTTATAGTTATATGTAATATCTCCATAAATTTCATCACTAAGTACAAAAATATCATATTTTCCTAATACATCAGCAATCTCTTTAACTTCTTCTCTAGTATAAGAAACACCACTTGGGTTGTTTGGATAGTTGATTAAAATTGCTTTTGCATCTTTATTCTCTTCTAGAGCTTTTTCTAAATCACTTGGACGAACTTTAAAGCCATTATCAGCTGTGTCAATGAATTTAATATTACATTTATTTAGAATACCTACTCCCTCATAAGCTGAGAAGTATGGTGTTACTACTAAAATAGTATCCCCTTGGTTTGTAACAGCAGAGATAGTATGTTCTATCGCCGCAGAAGCACCAATAGTTACGATAACTTCATCTGAACTATATTTTAAATTATATCTCTTCTCTAAGTTTTTAGCCCACGCTGCTCTTAATGGCTCAATACCATTGTTCACTGAATAGTGTGTTCTATTATTATCTAAAGCAACTTTCGCAGCTTCTTTAACCTCTTCAGCAGTATCAAAGTCAGGCTCTCCTAATGTTAACTTGATAATTCCTTCAATCGTTGAAGCAAATGCATCAAATTCTCTAATTGGAGATCCTGTAAGATTTGCTAAAGACGTGTTAAATTTGTTTTCTAATGATTTTTTAATTTCCATATAAATATCTACCTTCCTTTAAAATTAGGTACATTGTTAATATAACATTTCTAATATTGTAACATATTTTCAACAAAAATTAAATTAGTATCTTAAAATATCAAAGTGAAAAATTAACAATGAATACATAATATTTTATAGTATTTTCATTAAATTTTCAAGATGAAATATCGGATATTTTTTATAAAAATTCAGAAAACTTAAAGAAAAGTATTGAAAAATGACTTGATTAGTATTATAATATTTCTAACACATTTAAAAATTAATTGTTTTAAAAGATAAGGAGAAATATAATTATGACAAAACTAACAGTAAATGATATCAGAGTAGAACTTACAACTACTCCAAAAGAAAAAACACCCGACGATAAACTAGGATTTGGTACAGTCTTTACAGACCATATGTTCGTTATGGATTGGTCTTCTGATAAAGGTTGGTATGATCCACGTATCGTACCTTACGGACCTATTCCAGTTTCACCTGCTCTAAACGTATTACACTATGGACAAAGTGTTTTCGAAGGTATGAAAGCATATAATGCTAATGGAGAAGCAGTTTTATTCCGTCCAGAACAAAACTTCAAACGTTTAAATAAATCTTCAGATCGTATCGCTTTACCTGAGCTAGATGAAGAATTTGCATTAGCAGCTCTTAAAAAATTAATCTCTATCGATAAAGAATGGATCCCCAAATCAGAAGGTACTTCTTTATACGTTAGACCATTCCTATACGGTGCAGAAGAAGCTCTAGGAGTTCACCCGAATAACGAAGTTAAATTCGTAATTATCTTATCACCATCAGGAAGCTACTTCAAAGCAGGTTTACAACCAAACAAAATCTTCGTAGAACACGAATATGTACGTGCTGTTCGTGGTGGATTCGGATTCGCTAAAACAGCTGGTAACTACGCTGGATCGCTAAAAGGTCAAAAGAAAGCACAAGAACTTGGTTACTCTCAATCACTATGGCTAGATGGAGTTGAACAAAAATACATCGAAGAAGGTGGAGCTATGAATATCTTCTTCAAAATTGATGGAACATTCGTTACTCCTGAATTAAATGGTTCTATCCTTCCAGGTATCACTCGTGCTTCAGTATTAGAATTACTTAAATCACTAGGTGAAAAAGTTGAAGAAAGAAAACTATCACTTGAAGAAGTATATGAAGCTTACGATAATGGAAAACTTGAAGAAGTATTCCTATGTGGTACTGCAGCAGTAATCGCTCCAGTTGGTGAATTATTCGATGGTACTAAAAAATTAGAACTTATCACAGATAACAAACCTGGAGAATGGACTCAAAAAATCTATAACCTACTTACTGGTATCCAATTAGGTAAAGTTGAAGATAAATTCGGTTGGGTTGTAAAAGTAGAAGACTAATATGAATAAAAGATTCCAAGTTTAATAATTTGGAATCTTTTTTATATTATCTTATATACTTTTGTTTTAAATCTGTTATATATAATTGATGCTAACAGATATCACTTTTAAGTAAATAAAAAATGAAGTATGGAATTATCTCCTACTTCATTTTTTTATTATTTAAAGGATTTTAAGTTTTCTCTATAATTTTATTTTTTATAAGCAAATGTATAAAGGGCAGAAACTAGAGTAACAGCTCCTACAAAGTTACCTAAAAATACTGTTCCCATGTTTTGAACAAATTGTAAAACTGAGATATTTGCACCTTCAAACATTGCAGCTGGGATTGCGAACATGTTCGCAACCAAGTGTTGGAATCCAATAGCAACGAAAGTCATAATTGGGAACCATACACCAAACATTTTACTACCTACGTCTTTAGCCGCGAAGTTTAACCATACTGCCATACCTACTAGCCAGTTACAACCTACAGCTGAGAAGAATACTTGCCAGAATGTTAAGTATACTTTTGATTCACCAGCTGAAATAGTTTTAGCTGCAATAGAACCACCAGTTAAACCAGTTAAATGTCCTAAGAAATAAGCAATAACTAGAGAACCAACAAGGTTTGCAAATGTAATAACAACCATGTTTTTAGCCAATAGTTTAAAACTAATTTTCTTATTAAACCAAGCAACAGTTACAGCCATCATATTACCTGTAACTAATTCTCCACCACCAACTAAAATACAAATAAGTCCAATTGGGAAAACAGATGCTCCAAGTAATGCTCCAATTCCACCAAATTCTTTAGGAATTGATCCTGATACACGAAGTAAGGCTAAAAAACCTACCCCTATAAATGCCCCACCTAAGAATCCTAAACTTAACATATATTTAAGGCTTGCAGTTGCTTTAGCAGTACCTTTTTTAATTGTAAGTTCATAAACTTCTTGAGGCTCTAAAAATGCTTTAGATTCTACAGTGTTTGTCATAATAACACTCTCCTTAAAAATTTATAATAATTACATAGATATTATCTTTCTACATCTACAATAAAGATTATACAATAACATCGATATTTTTTCAACCCTGTTTTAATACAGATATTATTAAAATATTTATAATTTAACAAACTAAATCATTCTGTAGTTTATTAAATAATTCAAAAAAATTTTTATTTGAGTTCCATTGGAAAATAACAACTACATGAAATAAAGCGTTTCCTAATAGTGAGTATTATTTAATATTTTAACTATTCTTTTTATAAGCCAATGTATATAACTCTGCAACAAGTATTTCTCTACCTAAAAAGTTTCCTAAAAAAATTACAAAAAAATTATATATCAATTTTATTAGTATAATATTTGCACCCAAAAATATTGAAGCTTGATAACAAACATATTTGCTACAACACATAGAAATCTTACAGCAACAAATGTCATAATTGGGAACCAGGTACTAAATTTTTTCCACCTATATCTTTTGCACATGCACCCATTACAACTAGCCAATTACATACAATTCCAGAGAATAATTCTTACCAAAATGTAGCATTTACTTTTCATTCTGTAGTTGCCAATGTCTAAGAAAAAGTTTTCCCTTCAGTATGTTCTATTACACACACTAAAAAGTATGCTACAAAAACTACTCCAACTAAATTTGTAAATGTGATAATTATTAAATTCCTCACAAGCATGTATAACCTATCTTTTTATAAAAAAATGTTAAAGTAACTCAATCATGTTACTAATAATTAACTATCCTCTTCCAACCAAAATGTATACTAATCCAATCGAAAATACTACCGCAGCTAGTAATACAGCTAATCTATCAAATTCAAGTGATATTAAACCGGCTATTCTTAAGTAAGCAAGGTATCTAACGGCTATAAACAAAACTAAACTTAATATATATTTTAAGCTACCTAACACCTTTACTAATCCTTTCTTACTAGAATATTCATATAGATCATATAGCTCTAAATAAGTCTTTGTATGCTTTACATCAATCATAGTTTTCTCATTATTTTTTCAATTATTATATAATAAATATTTTCTCCTAATACATCTATTTAATATTATTTAAATTATATACCCTTATTTTTATTTTTAAAGTTTAAATCGGCAAATATTTATCACTACTTGTTATAACTATACTAACATTGAATATTTCATTTCTTAAACATCTTAGGATAATAAAAACTTTTATAGAGTTTTTTATATTTATCTACTACCAAGTTTATTGTTTTTTTATCTATATCTTAAAATTTGATTTTAAATACCATCTTGAATATAAACTACTAACTGAATTCATATAAAAAAGCGATTGGATAATTCCAATCGCTTAGTTTACTATCTTGCAACCTTAACTGCTCTAACCTCACGGATAACATTAACTTTAATGTTTCCAGGGTATTGCATCGTTTCTTCGATTTTATTTTTAACTTCTTTGGCAATTTTGTATGTTTTTGTATCATCTACTTCTTCTGGATTTACAATCACACGAATCTCACGACCCGCTTGAATAGCAAATGTTTTTTCTACACCTTTGTGCTCATTTGCAATTTCTTCAAGTTTTTGTAGACGTTTAATATAATTCTCTAATGACTCTCTTCGAGCTCCTGGACGTGATGCAGAAAGTGCATCCGCTGTGGCAACAATGACAGAAATTGGATTTGTTGGTTCTGTATCACCATGGTGCGAAGCAATCGCATTAACAACAATTGCATTCTCTTTATACTTAAGTGCTAAAGCTACACCAATTTCAACGTGTGAACCTTCAACTTCATGATCAAGTGCTTTACCGATGTCATGTAGTAAACCTGCACGACGAGCTGTTGCGACATCTAAGTCTAACTCAGCTGCGATAAGTCCAGAAATATATGCTACTTCCATAGAGTGTTGTAGTCCATTTTGGCCATAACTTGTTCTATATTTTAACTTACCAACGATTTTTACTAAATCTGGATGCATATTGTGGATTCCAAGGTCGAATGTAGCTTGTTCACCTGCATCACGAATAACTTGATCAATGTTCTTACGTGCTTTATCAACAGCTTCCTCAATTTTAGATGGGTGAATACGACCATCATCAATAAGTGATTTAATCGCAGTTTTTGCAATCTCACGACGTATTGGATCATATCCAGAAAGGATTACTGCTTCTGGAGTATCATCAATAATTAAATCTACCCCTGTTAATGTTTCTAAAGTACGAATATTTCTTCCTTCACGACCGATGATACGACCTTTCATATCATCACTTGGAAGATCTACAACAGATACAGTAGTTTCACTTACTACATCTGTAGCAAAACGTTGCAATGATTGAACAATAAGTTCTTTTGCACGTTTATCAGCAACGTTTTTCGCCTCTAGTTCTTTATTTCTTATATATATTGCCATGTCTTTAGCCATATCAGTCTCAACTGCGGCCATAATCTCTTCACGAGCTTGTTCTTCTGTTAAGTTTGCAATTCTTTGCAACTCTGTTTCTTGTTGAATTTTAAGTTGATTAACCTCACTACTTTTCTCTTCAAGAAGTTGAGATTTTTCTTCCAATTTCATCTCTCTAGAACTTAATAACTCATCTTTCTTATTTAAAAGTTCAGTTTGACGTTCTAATGAAGATTCTTTTTGAACGATTCTATCTTCTTGTCTTTGAATATCTTGTTTTTTAAATTCTGCTTCTTTATTAGCTATGTTAATTATCTCTTCAGCTTCTTTCTTAGCTATAGTAGTTTCTTTTTCAACTATGTATCTAGCTTCTTTTCTCGCTTCTCCAATAATATGATCAGCATCTTGCTTAGATAATTCTAATTTCTTTTGAATAGAATTTTTTGAAATAATATATCCAAATGAAAGTCCAACAAGTAAAGCTGCAACACTGATTATTCCATAAATCATTTTGCAACCTCTTTCTATTTTGAAAAATTTTTTATTATGATATAACAACTAGTCGATAATTAAAATACGAACGAATTGCCACATACCATAAATACAATTCTACACTACCTATAGTAAAAAGTCAATAGTTCACTCAGGGAAAATCCCAGTTTTCAAAAACTTTTCTTCTATATAATATAGTTTATAAATTTCTTTTCAAATTATAGCTTTTATTATCTATTATTTTGATTTCCTACTTGAATTTTAGCCGTCTTAATTGTATTATTTTATTATCTACTCAATAAAAGTAGAATTATTTTTACTAAAAATAATTTTTTTTAAAAAAACTTATTAAAATACTTGCAATTACTTATCCAGTGTGATATTATATTCAAGTATGTAAAAATACAAAACTTGATTGAGTGGGAGAACGAAAAATTCAAAGACGTTCAAATGACCACATCACGAAAAATATATAGGAGGTTTTATCGTGGCTAAAAAAGTTATAAAAGTTGTTAAATTACAAGTACCAGCAGGTAAAGCTAACCCAGCTCCACCAGTTGGTCCAGCGTTAGGTCAAGCTGGTGTAAACATCATGGGATTCTGTAAAGAATTCAATGCTCGTACACAAGACCAAGCAGGATTAATCATTCCAGTAGTAATCTCAGTATATGAAGACCGTTCATTTACTTTCATTACTAAAACACCACCTGCACCAGTATTACTTAAAAAAGCAGCTAAAATTGAAAAAGCATCTTCTGTACCTAACCGTGACAAAGTTGCTACAGTTTCAAAAGCTCAAGTTCAAGAAATCGCTGAACTTAAAATGGCTGACTTAAACGCAGCTTCTGTAGAAGCAGCAATGCGTATGATCGAAGGTACTGCAAGAAGTATGGGTATCTTAATAGGAGAATAGGAGGATAATTATAATGGCAAAAAAAGGTAAAAAATATCTTGAAGCAGCTAAATTAGTAGATTCTTCTAGTCTATACTCTGTAGTAGAAGCAATCGAATTAGCTAAAAAAACAAGCACAGTTAATTTTGACGCAACTGTAGAAGTTGCATTCCGTTTAGGAGTTGACACTCGTAAAAACGACCAACAAGTTCGTGGAGCAGTAGTTCTTCCTAAAGGAACTGGTAAAACTGCTAAAGTTTTAGTTTTTGCTAAAGGTGATAAAGCAGCAGAAGCTGAAGCAGCAGGAGCTGACTACGTAGGACAAGGTGAATACATCACTAAAATCCAACAAGGTTGGTTTGATTTTGACGTAATCGTAGCTACTCCAGACATGATGGGAGAAGTTGGTAAAATCGGTCGTGTATTAGGACCTAAAGGATTAATGCCAAACCCTAAAACTGGTACTGTAACTATGGACGTTACTAAAGCTGTTAATGAAATCAAAGCTGGTAAAGTTGAATACCGTGCTGAAAAAGCTGGTGTTGTTCACACTCCAATCGGTAAAGTTTCATTCTCAACTGAAGACCTAGTTGAAAACTTCAACGCTGTTCAAGACGCTTTAGCTAAAGCTAAACCAGCTGCTGCTAAAGGAACTTACTTCAAATCTGTAGCTGTAACTACAACTATGGGTCCTGGAGTACGTGTTAACACAGCAGAATTCAAATAAGAATTATTAATACAAAGAAGATTTGGTTAACCAAGTCTTCTTTTTTTTGTTCTTTCCCTACCTCACTATAACATAAATAAAAAAGCTATGACTTACACTATTTTCTGTACTAAATCACTAGCTTTCTTATATTCTTTTATTTTCGTTTTTTTCTTGCTTAACCTTACTTGGTTTCATTATAAGTATTTATTAATTCAACTCTAGTTGCATCTTTAGTTCCTTCTTTAATTCCTTCTTTAATTCCTTCTTTAATTCCTTCAAAGAACATATTAGCTTCAAATGTATAAATTTTTAAGACACTTGTACTTATTAAAAGGAACAGAATTAAGACAAGTTTTCCTTTATACTTTTTATCTACTCGTTTATTTTCTCTATTATGAGCTAATAAAATATTTACGCTAACAAAGTAATATAACAATGTGATTACTATTAATAGTGCTAATTTTATTAAACTAAATTGCGTATTATCATATTTTGGACCTATATATCCACTAAAAGGCACTAAAGAAAATCGAAAGATTCCTACTATAAATTGATAAATAATAATATCATATACAAAGAAGTATATTAGTGTTATTTTTGTCTTAATCATCTGAATTATAGCAAAATTTGATAGTGCTATAACTACTATTATTGCATATAGGTATTCAATAGGATTACCTTTACGATAAATATAATCTAATACAAAAGATATTATTCCCCCAAAGAATAAAGTTATATAAGTTGTATAGTAAATATATCTTACTTTATCTTTTAATGAAATCGGTAGATATTCAATAAATTGATGTTCAGGATCATCATATTTTCTTCCATTTATCACAATAATTATTGAACTAATAACAGCTAAAATAATATAAGTTTTATGAAATAATAACTCAAGCACTACAGTGATGGTAATAAAATAATATAGTAAATATAAACTCTTATATAATAAAGGTTTCGTATAATTTCTATTTGAAATTAAATTCCAAATTGCTCCAAAGTTTGTATCATATTTTTGTTTAATCATTTGAGTTCTCTCCCTTCATAATAGAAAGCAAAATATTTTCTATATCTGTAGTGTTAAATCTTTCTTGTAGCTCTACTATATCTTCTTTAGTATCAATTCTTCCATTTTCAAGGACAATTACATAATCTGCCAGACTCTTTATTACTAAAGGATCTTCAGTTACAAGAATAATCATTTTATTTTCATCCATATAATCTCTTAAAAGATTTAATATTTCTTTTTTAGCTATTAGTCCTACTCCAGAAAATGGATTATCTAATACTAATATACTAGACTTAGTAAAATAACCTACTGCAAATAATAGTATTTTTTTCTCCCCTTGGGATAATTCATATATTTTACTATGAAGAACAATTTTTTGTTTATTTAGAAATTCAAAACATTTATCTATATTAAATCTTTCATCTAATTTAGATATTTTATATAAAACTTCATTTACCTGTAAAGTGTCTGAAAACAATGGTTTATCGGCAACATATGAATATAGTTTCTTAATTTCTACTGCATTTTGTTGAAAGTTCAAACTATTATAGATAATTGCATTGGTTTCTGATGGCATTGCACCTAATAGTGTTTGAAGAAATAGAGTTTTACCACTCCCACTATTACCTGTAATTGCATAGACATATCCATCTTCTAACTCCAAATCTATTGGACCTAGTTGAAATGACTTTTTATTAATCTGTAAATTATTCACTTTTATCATAAATTTTTTCCCTCCAATACTTTATCAACTATCTCCTTAATATCTTCTATATTAAGTCCATCATTAATAGCATTATCAATTATTACCTTTAGTTCAACTAAATACTCTTCTTTTTTTATAGATAATACAGTAGCTAAATCTATATCATTTACAAAATATCCCACAGCTCCTTTAGAATATATGAGTTCTTCTTGTAATAACACTTCATATGATTTTTTTACTGTTATTATACCTACTTCTAGCTCTTTAGATAAGCTTCTAATAGAAGGTAATTGATCATTGTATTTTAAGCTACCATTAAGAATATTACTCTTTATTTGTGTAGCCACCTGTTGATAAATCGGAACAGATGACATATTAGAAATTTTTATATCCATCATACTCCTCCTTACTAATTTTTTTAAAATTAATTTGTATAATTCAATTAGATATTAAAAACGTTTTCTTGTGTCTACTGTGATTATACGATAGATACAGTTTCTTTGTCAATATCTATTTTGTAATTTCTTATATTTTTTATTAAAAATACTTTAAATCCTAAGTTTAAAGGTAAATATCATTTTGAAATACTTTGTTACATGTTATAATTATATTAACTATTATTTTAGGAGTGTATTTATGATTACTATTATAGTGCCAATTTATAACGAAGAAAAAACAATACGTGATTTTGTCTATAATCTGTATTGTTTGTATAACATAAAGGAACATGAGGTGCTTTTTGTTGATGGGGGTTCGACAGATAAGACAAAAGAAATCCTAGATGAACTTTCTTATTTCGGTTACTCATATCACTTATCGGATAAAAAAGGTCGTGCAAATCAGATGAATTATGGTGCAAAAATTGCCAAAGGTGATATTCTATGGTTTGTTCATTGCGATAGTGTCCTTCAAAAAGATGTAATAGAAAAAGTGCTTGCCTGTCCTACTGAAGTTGGTTGTCTAAAGATTAGATTCTACCCAAGTAGCTTTCCTATGTGGGTAAATTCTCTCGTTTCTAATATGCGTGCAAGTATTACTAACCTTGCCTTTGGGGATCAAGCGATATTTCTATCAAAGAAAGTATTTGAAAAAGTTGGAGGATATAAAGATATGCCTTTAATGGAAGACTATAAACTTTCTGAGGATTTAAGTGCACTTAGTTATAAAATTACAGTAATCGACTCCCCTATCACTACATCTACAAGAAGATACAAAAATCATACTGTAAAAACAATGTGGCAGATGCAACAATACCAAAAAATGTATCGACGTGGTATTCCTATAGAAGAAATTGCAAAAATGTATAAAGATGTAAGATAGCTTATTTTATACTTTTTGAGTAATATCTTCAAATCATTTTTACTAATTTTTGGTATTAGATAAATCAGACAATTTCATTGATTATTTATGCAAACTAACTTATAATAAAATTATATACAAATTTTTAAAGGAGAGAATAAATATGGCAGATTATTTTAAAAAGAAACATTTAATAGAATTTGGTGAAGGAAAATTTGGTGAAGACGCACCTGATTATTGGAAAAACTTTATGAATTACTACGGTAATGTCATGGCTGAAGGTGAACTAACAACTCGCGAGAAGGCACTTATCGCACTTGCTGTAGCTCATGCTGAAGCTTGTCCTTATTGTATTGATGCTTATACTAGTACT
The DNA here is from genome assembly GCF_000173915.1 of Gemella haemolysans ATCC 10379. Classification (NCBI taxonomy): domain Bacteria; kingdom Bacillati; phylum Bacillota; class Bacilli; order Caryophanales; family Gemellaceae; genus Gemella; species Gemella haemolysans. The sequence continues at coordinate 46,844 of NZ_ACDZ02000013.1, forward strand.
TGTTTAGAAGAAGGTTGCGATCAAGATCAAATTGCAGAAGCTATCCACGTTGCAGCAGCAATGAAAGCTGGTATTACTCTAGTTCACGGTCTTCAAAGTAAAGAATTATCGGATAAATTAACAAATTAGTATTGATATGACAGAGTTAAATATTCCTAAATTTTTTGACCAAGTTGAGGAAAAACAATATTTATTAACTGAAGAATTTCCTGAAGTTATGCAAATCAATGTAGGTAGTTTATGCAATATTACATGCAGTCACTGTCACGTTGATGGTGGACCTACAAGAAAAAATAATATGGTTCGAGAAACTTTTGAACAGATTATCGAAGCATTCAAAGTTGGTAAATATAAAACGATGGATATTACAGGTGGTGCACCTGAGATGAATCCAAACTTCAGATGGTTTTTAAAAGAGATTTCTAAGTACGCTAAAACTATAATTGTAAGAACTAATCTAATTATCTTAGATGTTCCCGCTTATAGAGATATACCAGAATTATATCGTGACTTAAAGGTTCAAGTAGTGGCGTCTCTACCCTACTACAACGAAAAAGTTGTAGCTAAGCAACGTGGTAAAGGTGTTTTTCCTAAGTCAATAGAAGTACTAAGAAGACTAAATGAACTAGGCTATGGAAAAGAAGAAGACCTTATCTTAAACCTAGTCTATAATCCTAATGGAGCGTTTTTACCCCCTAAACAAGAAGCACTAGAAAAAACGTATAAGAAAAAACTATATGACAATTTTGAAATTGTCTTTAATAACCTATTCGCAATAACAAACAATCCTATAGGAAGATTCTCTGAATTTTTATATAGAGAAGATTTATATGAGGGATATATGAATAAACTTTATAAAGCATATAACCCTGCAACATTACCGGGACTTATGTGTAGAAACATGATTTCTGTTGGTCCTGATGGATCTTTATATGATTGTGACTTTAACTACATTGAAAAACTTAAAATCTCTGGTGAAGTTAACCATGTTAGTCAACTTGTAGATAATCATACAGGAGTGCGTAGAATTGTCACTGGTATGCACTGTTATGGTTGCACAGCAGGAGCTGGTTCATCTTGAGGTGGAGAGACTTGCTAGCATAGGTTATGCTAATAATAAACGAAAAGAAGCCATTAATACGGCTTCTTTTTTCTTAAACTATTTTTTAATTAATGTACCAATAATATTTCCAGCAATATCACTAAGTCCACTTCCACTATTACTGGTAATATTAAACAACTCACTCATATCACTACTTAATGAATTTTCCTTAGAATATGATTCTAATACTTTATTAATCATCGGTCCCACAAGCGCTGATCCTGCACCTTGATTTAGTTGTTCTAATGCTTTGTTTAGAATATCACTAACAAATGATGGTGCTTGATTACCACCAATAATATTATTAATTAATTCTTTTATTTTGTCTTCTAATCCACTACTCCCTGAAGATAAAACATTTTCTAGTATATTTTTTAGCATATTACACCTCTCTAATTAATTTATTCTAGTTTATCATATGAAACATAAATGTACTATATATAATTCTTTTTCCTAAATTGTAAAGTTAAATACATAAAATTTCGTATCTATAATAAATACGGTTGATAATAAATATCAGCCGTATTTAAATTTATAAGAAACTAAAAAAGAATGTAAAATTTCCTTATAATTTAAGACAACAAACCGTTATTTAGATTTCTAGAATGTTTAATTCTCATGCCCGGACTTGACAAAGAGCCAATTTAGTATACAACTATACAAAAAAACCCTTGAAAAATATCAAGGGCTTTTTACTATACTTAAAGATTTATTATAAACTTTAAATTAGTTTTTGTCGTTTTTACGACGTCTTGTTGCTGAAAGTAATCCACCTAGGATTCCTAATCCCAATCCTACTAATCCAGTACTAGTTTCAGTTGTACCTGTATTAGCTAAACGTTTTGTTGGTTCCACCGGTTTATTTGGTTCCACTGGTTTATTTGGTTCCACTGGTTTGTTTGGTTCCACCGGTTTGTTTGGTTCCACCGGTTTGTTTGGTTCCACTGGTTTGTTTGGTTCCACCGGTTTATTTGGTTCCACTGGTTTGTTTGGTTCCACCGGTTTATTTGGTTCCACTGGTTTGTTTGGTTCCACCGGTTTGTTTGGTTCCACTGGTTTGTTTGGTTCCACTGGTTTTGTTGGTTCCATTGGTTTATTTGGTTCCACTGGTTTGTTTGGTTCCACTGGTTTGTTTGGTTCCACTGGTTTATTTGGTTCCACTGGTTTATTTGGTTCCACTGGTTTGTTTGGTTCCACTGGTTTATTTGGTTCCACTGGTTTGTTTGGTTCCACTGGTTTGTTTGGTTCCACTGGTTTGTTTGGTTCCACTGGTTTGTTTGGTTCCACTGGTTTGTTTGGTTCCACTGGTTTGTTTGGTTCCACTGGTTTGTTTGGTTCCACTGGTTTGTTTGGTTCCACTGGTTTGTTTGGTTCCACTTCATATACATAAGTTACGTTTTGTGGTTCTTCTGTTACTTTGCCATTTTCGTTTCCTTCTGTACGTGTTGGTACTAGGTTGTACACTTTTCCACTTGGCGTTGTAATCTTAGTTGGTTTCAACGCTTCTGTTGCTGTGTTGAAGTCTTTTCCTGTCGGTGCATCTTTTTCTGCGTCTTTAGGTATTTCGTACCCTTCAATTGAGTTTCCTTCAGTATCTTTGTAAGTTACTGTTACGTTACCTTTTGCTAATTCATATACATAAGTTACGTTTTGTGGTTCTTCTGTTACTTTTCCACTTTCATTTCCTTCTGTACGTGTTGGTACTAGGTTGTACACTTTTCCACTTGGCGTTGTAATCTTAGTTGGTTTCAACGCTTCTGTTACAGTAGTGTACTCTTTTCCTGTTGGTGCATCTTTTTCTGCATCTTTAGGTGTTTCATATCCTTCAATTGAGTTACCTTCAGTATCTTTGTAAGTTACTGTTACATTACCTTTTGCTAATTCATATACATAAGTCACGTTTTGCGGATTTTCTGTTACTTTACCTTTTTCGTTTCCTTCTGTACGGGTTGGTACTAGGTTGTATACTTTTCCATCTTTCGTTGTAATCTTAGTTGGTTTCAACGCTTCCGTTACAGTAGTGTACTCTTTTCCTGTTGGTGATTGTGTTTCAACATTCTTAGGTGTTTCATATCCTGGAATCTTGTTACCTTCAGTATCTTTATAAGTTACTGTTACGTTACCTTTTGCTAATTCATATACATAGGTCACGTTTTGTGGTGTTTCTGTTACTTTGCCATTTTCGTTTCCTTCTGTACGTGCTGGTACTAAGTTGTATACTTTTCCACTTGGCGTTGTAATCTTAGTTGGTTTCAATGTATCTATTGCTGTATTGAAGTCTTTTCCTGTTGGTGCATCTTTTTCTGCATCTTTTGGTGTTTCATAGCCTTCAATCTTATTACCTTCTGTATCTTTGTAAGTTACTGTTACATCACCTTTAACTAATTCATATACATAAGTCACGTTTTGTGGTTCTTCTGTTACTTTACCATTTTCGTTTCCTTCTGTACGTGTTGGTACTAGGTTATATACTTTTCCATCTGGTGTTGTAATCTTAGTTGGTTTCAATGCTTCTGTTGCTGTATTGAAGTCTTTTCCTGTTGGTGATTCTTTTTCTGCATCTTTTGGTGTTTCATATCCTTCAATTGTATTACCTTCAGTATCTTTGTAAGTTACTGTTACGTCACCTTTTGCTAATTCATATACATATGTTACGTCTTGTGGTTCTTCTGTTACTTTTCCACTTTCATTTCCTTCTGTACGTGCTGGTACTAAGTTATATACTTTTCCACTTGGCGTTGTAATCTTAGTTGGTTTCAACGCTTCTGTTGCTGTATTGAAGTCTTTTCCTGTTGGTGCATCTTTTTCTGCATCTTTTGGTGTTTCATATCCTTCAATTGTATTACCTTCAGTATCTTTGTAACTTACTGTTACGTTACCATTTACTAACTCATATTGGTAAGTTACAGTGATTTCGTTTTCTTCTACTTTTCCAGACACTGGTTTAGATCCATCTAATAATCCTTCACGTTCAGTAATTAATCGATATACTTTACCGTCTGCTGTAGTAATCTTAGATGCTTTTTTGTCTGCAACATTGTAATCACTGTTAACACTTACATTTGTTACAGGTTTTAATCCATCAGTTGTTACAGTTTCAGTTGTATCACCAGGCATTGTTGCAGTTCCGGCTAGTGGTTGACCATTTTTATCAACATATTTCACATTTACTGCTGATTTTTTCTCTTTGTAAACGAATGTTACAACTTTATCAGCTTCTGTTACTGTTCCTGTTTCTGGCTCTGAGGTATTGTATAATCCATTGTTTTCAGCTACAAGTTCATATACTTTTCCAACTGCTGTTGTGATCTTAGTCGCTTTTTTCTCAGCTACTTTATTATCGTAGCTTGTACCTAATTCTGCTTCAGTAACTGCTGTAACACCAGCTGCTGTTACAGTTTCAGTTGTATCACCAGGCATTGTTGCAATTCCTGCTAGTGGAGCTCCTGTTTCATCTACATATTTAACAAGTACATTTCCTTTAACTTCTTCATAAACATAGGTTACTTCAAGAGTTTTTCCTGATACTACTTGTCCAGTTGCAGCTCCAACATTTTCTCCGTTTGTTACAACTGCTTCAACAGAGTAAGTTGCATTAGTTGTAGTAGTACCTTCTTTTGTAACTAGTTTATATTTTTTGTTGTTAAATTCAATTGTTGCTGGTTTTTCATCATTTTCAGTTGCATTATATGCTGTTCCTACTTTAACATTTGTAGAATCTTGTACAGATTTTTTGATTTCAGTTCCATCAGTATTAATGTATTTGATCACTACTGAACCTGCTTTTTCGTAAACATAAGTAACTTCTTTTGTTTTACCTTCTTCTACAGTTCCAGTAACTGATGCTGAATCAGCTTTTACTCCATTGTTTGAAGTTATTAAGTAATATACTTCTCCAGTTGCTGTTGTAATCTTATTCGGTTTATTAACTGAAGTGCCTGCATCATAATTTGTACCATTTGATACATCTGTAGCATTTGCAACAGCTAATCCTTTTTCTTCTACTGTAGTTGGAGTTGTTGCATCATCGAATGTTAATGCACCTGTTAATTTAGTACCATCTGATAATTCATATTTAGTCACTACACTTCCTAGTAACTCATATTGATAAGTAACTATAATTTCGTTTTCTTCTACTTTACCAGTTGCTGGTTTAGAACCTGCTTGTAAACCATTTCTATCAGCAATTAGTCGGTAAACTTTACCATCTTCAGTTGTAATCTTCGTAGCTTTTTTACTTGTAACATCATAGTCTGATTTAATACTTGCATCTGTTACAGGTTTTAATCCATCAGCCGTTACTATTTCAGTTGTATCGCCAGGCATTGTTGCAGTTCCTGCGATTGGACGACCTTGACTATCTACATATTTAACAGTTACACCAGATTTTTTCTCTTTATAAACGTAAGTTACTTCTAATGTTTCAGCTTTTACTCGTCCAGTTACTGCTGCAGAATCATTCTTAAGTCCTGTTGCATCATATTGAACTTCACCTTCAGTTTTTGCTTCAGTTACTAGTTCAAAGATTTTACCTTCAGACGTTGTAATTTTAGCTGGTTTATTGGTTGCATCAGTTACATTATATTGTGTTCCTGTAGTTACATTATCTTTATCAGTACGGTCATCTTTAATCTTATTACCTTCTGTATCAATATAATGAACAACTACGCTTCCTTTTTTCAACTCATAAATATACGTAATTTCTTTATTTCCTTCAGCAACCGTACCAGTTGGTTCTGCTTTTGTAGCTTGGTTCACATTAGTTCTTACACCATTAGCATCATATTGAACATTTCCTTCTGTCTTAGCTACCGTTACTAATTCGTAAATCTTACCATCATTTGTTTCATAACGAGTTGGTTTATTTTCTGAAGTTGTAGTATCGTACGCTTCACCAGTTGGAACATTATCCTTAATAACCTTATCTGCTAATCCGAATCCTCTTCCATTGGTATCTTGATACTTCACTCTTACAGTACCTTTGGCTAATTCATATACATAAGTAATCTCTGTAGTTCCCTCTACTAAATTACCGTAATCTCTTGGTGTGTTTGGTTTCACTCTTCTCAAGTTATAGATTTTTCCATCTTCCAATGTAATTTTATCAGGTCTGAATTTTTCTCTTTTCTCACCTTGAAGAGCACCCATACTAAAACTTGATTTATTAGGTCCTGTAAGCTCTGTACCATCAACATCCGTAGCATTTTTTAATTTTTGTTCTGATACATAAGCCTGTTTAGCTTTAATGACATTACCTTCTGTATCTTCGTAATTGATATTAATAGAACCTTTTCTAGCTTCATAAAGAACTGTATATTCTTTATTTTCAATAATTTCTCTTGATAAAGTTACGGTTACAGGTGTGTCTTGACCAGCCGGAGTATAAATAATATCCATTGTAAATGCTTCAGTTACTGGTCTAATAACAGCATCTTTCTTATTACTAATTGCAGGTAAAGTTGTACTGTTACCATTACTATCTTTCGCAACAGTTGTAACACTTTGACCAAATTCTCTCTTATCTTTAGAAATCGTTACTTCACCACTACTTGCATTTAAAGTAAGGTTAGTGTCTGTTGTAGTCCATCTATTTCCTTCTTTAGTAACGATAGAAGTAATTGGTTCTTTTTGACCTTTAGGAATATACGTAATTTCTAATCGTGTAGTTTCTGAAGCTAATGGAGAAATCACTTTATTACCAGCATCATCTGTTGAAGAAACATTTGTTAATGTATTATTTGAATCTTTTGTCACTACAGAAATTCCTGTTCCAGCTTTTACCTTATCAGCTGCAATCGTTACTTTTCCTGTAACTGGATCTACTTGAATATCCTCATTTGTAGATTTCCATGTAACAGTTGGTTCTTTTTCTACATTTTTAATTGTTTCATCATCTTTTCTACCAACTAAAGTATACTCATTATTACCAGTTGGAGAAACTTCAGTCGGCCAATCAAGAGGAGAATTATAAACTCTTTGCCATGGTCCATAGATTTTCTCTCCAGTTCTTGGTCCTTCTTTAATCGTATAAACAACACGTTTAGCTGGACGTGTAAATGTTCTCTGAGGGAAAATGACATTTCCTTCATTATCTTTTTCTACATAATTAATTGTACGAGTTACATCTTTACGTTCTTCTTTACGATCAGCTTCTACATAAACATAAATTACTTTTTTCGTTTGTTGTTTTTCATACGTTCCGCTTGTTGCATCTGATTCTGCATGGACATTACTATAGATATAAGCTTTTCCATCATTTGCTCTATCAATGATACCGTATGATGAAGTAGTATATGGATCGTTTTGGAATCCTTTATCGGCAGTTTCAGACATAATATCATTACCTGATAAATTAACGTGTCTTACTTTTAATTTACCACGTTGATCTTCTGTTATTAATCCTACTTTATTAGATTCTAACCATGAATTTCTACCATCTTTCAACCAAACTTGTGATTGACCTTCAACTAAGTTAGGGTTGTCTTCGTGTACATGGACATCGAAACTCGTTTGGAATTTTTCTCCTTTGTGAAGAATATACTCTCTATCGAATACATACTTAACTGCAGTAACCGTACTCCAATCCGTAATTTGATCTGCAGTTACGTATTGTGCTGTAGTTTTTTCAGCATTTGTTCCTTTAGAAGTTGTATATACCACATGATAATCAGCTGTAGATGGGATAGGGCCTTTTAGACTTGTTTCTGCTACTTTATGAGGTTCAGCATAATTTTTAGGAATTTCAACCATCACTTCTTTTAATACTGCTGGTGCATCAGCAGCATTTACTACAGATGGGTTAAGAACAACATCTTCACCATTTTTAACGTTGATAATTCCCATTACTCCAACTTCATTTTTCTTCGCAATGGTTAATTGAGTATAGTATTCCGATGCCACTTTTAATGTTACATCTGTAGTTGCTTTGACAACTTGTCTTCCAGGTTCATGACCTTCTAGAATATCGGCACTTAAACTTGGATCTTTACCTACTAAACGTTGTGATTCTTTGTCCCATACTAAGTATGAATCAATATGATACGTACCGTTTTCTGCTTGACCATTATTGACTACTTCAAATGTTAAGGCAACTGGTCCATCATTGTTCAATTGGTTTAAGTTTAAGTCAACAGACTTCAATCCTAAATCTTTTGCTTTAAAGATATAAGCTGTCTTTCCAGTTCCTTTATAGTCTTTTATAATTTTATCTGGGTTAATGACTTCCGTATCTTTTACTACCTCTTCATAATCTCCCGCACTGTAGTTTGCTCTACCTTGTGTCGAGAATTTATTTGAAAACATTTTATTATCCATCGGCATACGGAAATTCGTCAATGGAAGTGTAGAGTCTGCAACTAACATAACTGTCGCGTTTTGAATCTTCTCATCTAAATCTTCTGAATTTAGTACTTTTTTCCCATCTACTGTCTTAATAGCATTATTATAATACTCAGGTGCTGTATAACGAACCATAAATGGTACGATTTGGTTACGAGTAATATTATCTTTATTGCTTCCTCGGTTCGCATCATAACTTTCTCCCCATGTAGCACCAAATGGTAAAACTGGGCTAATACCTAATCCTGCTGTGAAGCGTTCTTTTGTATGAACTGCTGTATTATAATTATTTTTCTTAGCTGTTGCAGGATAAGTCATTGTTGTAGCAGCTTCTAATGAATTTCCTTGAGTTGATAAGCTAACTTCAATATTATTTTCATGACGTGTGATACTATCGTCAGCTGCCATTTCTTGCCAATTAGCCATCGTCGTTCTAACCGTAGATCTGAATCCTAATGGAACGTAGTTATCGCCAGCTTCGATAAATTTATCAGCAATATCTGGATGTTCTAATACTAAACGTGTGAATTGTTTTGATTTATCAATTTCAACTTCTTCATATAATTGATTAGCTGTTGACATTTCTTTTAACTCTTCACGAGTTCCATCTGCTTTTACCCCATATAATTTAAATGGTTTTGCAAAAGTATAATTAAAGCTTTGTTTACTTGTTTCTGAATTATTATAATATTCAAGTTTAGTTGTTCCATCTTTTTGAATAACATTTGCATGTGTTTCAGTTAGTTGGAAGTGAGTAAAGTAAGTATTTGGTTTATCTGTTGGAACAGAATATACAAAATAATTATTATCTAGTTTATCTCCATTACCTTTTAACGCTCTTGGTGTCAATGCACCGTTTTTATCTCTTAATGGACCTGGATTGTAAGCATAATGAACATTAAATTCATCAGTATCACTCTGATTAGAGAATAAACGCTGTTTATTTGGTGTAGTAACACCAGTAGCCATACGTTCACCCGGGATAGGTGCTGGACGATCATCACCAATCAAGAATTTTAATTGATTATTTAAAGCTTCTGATGTCGCTAATACTTGGGTATAAGTAGAACCATCTGGACGATGACCAATTGCCTTGTATTCAATATCAACTTTTTTACCACCATTAGAACTTAAATACTCTTCCATTTTTTGTGGATTATCAAAATACCCTTCTTTTACACGGAAGACTGGACCATTATTACCTTTGTTTAAACCAACCCTAGTAGGTCTCTTATATGCATCTACAGAAGTTTTATCGTAATTTAACTTAGCAACATTTCCTTCTAACGTCCAATAATGGTTTGTTTCAACTGTTGGAACTAATTCTAGGAATTCTGGAATACCTGTAATTGTATAATCTACATCTGTTAGTCGACCGTTCCCATTTTTATCACCTACATCTGTACCTTGTAAAAATTCTTTTCCTCTATCATATGTAATAAATGGCAGAGTAAAAGTATTCCCCTTAATTGGACTAAATGTTCCATCGGAATTTTTAGTTCCAACAATTAATTCTCTATCATAGTATCCTGGAACATAATCAAAAAGATTTTTATTTTCTTTTTTATCAGATTCTTTATAAAGAATTTGAGATAGATATTCATATTTAGCTGTAGCAGTTGTTGTAGAAATTAGCTCGTCTCCATTATAAAATTCTGCTCTAGCAATAGTTGTATCACCAGCTGACGGACTCTTATCAATTGAAGAACTGATTTGTTGTTCAATATTAATTTGACCTACAGTACCACCAGTAATCGTGTTCAGATTAATTTCATAAATAAAGTTATTTTCATCTGAAAGATCTTTTGGACTTCCACTTGCTAACGCTGAGTTAGAAAGTGATGGTTTCACATCTGAATTCAAATGATTTTTAGGAATAATATAACGAATTTTACCATTTTTAATTGGTGTTGCAGATGAACTTGAAAAACCTAATTGTAATTTCAATACACGTTTTCCATCTCCATTACTTACTACCGGAACCGTATCTTCACTTATATTTTTACTTACACCATTAGAATCTAAGAATGTTAAATGTCCATAAAGTGCATCATTACTTACACTAGCACCTGCACGTAAATCTTCCTTAGGAATTTCTTTTCCATTACGAACGTCTCTTTTACCACTCATGAATCTAGTAATTACATTCATAACAGAATTACGACTTTTTGTAGCTCGTTTAAATAAGTCATCTAATTCAGCTTTTGTTAGAGATGAATTATCTAAAGAAGCATTTGCATCTTTAATTACTGTTTTTGCCTCTTCAACTACTTTTCTATCATCTGCTGAAGTTAATCCTCTTGCATTAAAAACTGCCTTTGATAATTCCTCAGTAACCTTTTTTAATTCTTCTGAATTTATAGATTTTTCTACTGATTTTTCTTTTGAATTATCAACTTCTTGTTTCGATATTTCGATTTTATTATCATCTTTTACTTCTGCCTTAATAGATTTCAAGATTGCCACATAAGAACTTATTTCTCGTACTTTTTTATCTACTTCTACTTGTGTTGGATTATTTTCTATTAGAACTTCCACAGATTCAAGTTTTTTTGTTGCTTCATCAATTATTGATTGTTGCTTAGAGTTATTTTTAATTCTTTCTAACTGAACTTTCAACTCTTCAATTTTTTGTAGCAATAAAGTTTTATCGGCTTCTTGTTGTGTTTTTTCACTATCTTGCTCTTTTTTACTAGTTTGTGAATTCAACTTCTCTGCTACTGCTTCCGCAACTTTCTCACGTGTGTTTTCTATTTTCTTCTCAACAGGTTTGACTTCAACCGAAGTTTCTGTAGACGCGTTTAATTCCTTAGAATTGTCTACCTTATTATTACCGTTAGTCTGAACAGAACTATCACTAGCCTCTGCAGCTCCAGCACCAAAGAATAAACCTACTCCAATAAGAACACTCACCGCTCCCGCTTTGAATTTTTTTATGGAGTACGTCTCTACTTTTTCTGCTTGACGTTCATATTGTTTTTTTAGGTTATTTTTTCCTATCATCTTTTTCTTCCTACTTTCTATGAAACTCATAAATTTAAACCAATTCTATTTATATATAAAAATATTTTATCACAAAAATTTCATATTATGAAACTATTGAACCTGATTTATTTTATTTTACTTTAATTATTTACTTTAACTGTTTACTTTTATAACTGAGCTTAAGAAAAATCTTCCGGAGTCACCTTTATAATTTTTTTCATATTTTCAATAAATTTTTTAATAAGTATTTTTTATATTAATTTTTTATGTATAATTTACTCTTTCTACACTCATTTTACAATTATAGTTTTTTTCATCATACTAAAAAAAGACCCAAAACCAAGTTTTCTTAGTTTTGGATCTATATATTTCTATACTAGAACTTTATCATTTTCTTTTCTCTCTCTTGGAGATTGGCGAACATTAACTTCGATTTTTCCTTTTTTGTTTAATTCACGTACTTTTAACACTGCCCATAATTGTGCTGCGATAAATAGTGATGAATATAAACCAAAGATTAATCCAATAAGTAATGCTACGTTGAATGAATAGATTGAACTACTTCCTAATAATAACATAACTACTACAGTAATAATAACTGTTAATACTGTATTGATAGAACGCGTTAATGTTTGACGTAATGATACGTCTACTAGTTTATAGATTTGTTCTTTAGATGTTAGTACTTTTTCATGACGCATATGTTCACGAATACGGTCAAATGTAACGATTGTATCGTTAATCGAGTAACCTACAATTGTTAGTACCGCTGCGATGAATGTAATATCTATTTCTAATCGTAATAAGCTAGCGATGAAAATGATGATACACACGTCATGCAGTAATGCAATAACACTCGTAAGCCCCATGCGCCATTCAAATCTAAATGCTACATAGATAATAATACCTATAGAAGCATATATTAATGCAAATAATGCATTTTTAGCTAATTCTTTACCAATTACTGGAGATACAACACTTAGGTTAGCATCTTTTTGATATTTTTTAGCAAAGTATTCTTTTATTTCAATTGATTTATCTTGTTCAAAGCTCTCTTTAGAGTGAATTGTTGCTTGTTTTTTATCTGGTGATAACACTATTTTTTCATCTTTTACTTTTAAGTTATTTAAATCTTCTTGAATTTTCTCTACAGATAATTCTGTATTTGCAGCTACGTCTATACGAGTACCACTAGAAAAGTCAATTCCTAGGTTAAGTTTGTTCATTCCTAGAGAAATAGATCCTGCAATCATAATTGCAATACTTAATGCAAAGAATTTCTTCATATGTTTAGTAAAGCTTAACCATTCAAATTTAGTACTTAAGTTTAATGAATTTATACCAAACTTAGTTTCATGAATACTCTTCTTACTTACACCGAAGTAACCTGGGTGTTTGTTAAAGATATTAGAGTTTACTAATAAGCTAAGTAATAATCTAGTACCAAATACAGCAGTTATAAAGCTGACAAGAATTGATAATAGTAACATTGTCGCGAAACCTTTAACACTACTTGTACCAAAGATGAATAGTACTACTGCAGCAATAACTGTTGTAAATTGCGAGTCAAAGATTGTCCATAATGACTGTTTAGCTCCATCTAAATATGCTTTTTTCAATGGATATCCTGCTCGTACTTCTTCTTTAATTCTTTCATACATGATGATATTAGCATCGACTGCCATACCAACCCCAAGAATTAAGGCTGCAATACCAGGAAGTGTTAATACCCCTGAGATCATATTGAAGAACACTACCGTAATATATACGTAGGCAACCATCATTACACTCGCTACGAATCCAGGAACACGATAAATAAATAACATGAATAGGCAGATAATAGCTAAAGCTACAGCACCTGCATATACCGTTTGATGTAATGCATCAGCACCGAATTGAGCTCCTACTGAGTTAGAGTATATTTCTGTTAACTTAACCGGTAAAGCTCCTGAATTTAATAAAGCTGCCATTTCTTTAGCTTCTTTTACCGTGAAGTTACCAGTGATTTGAACATCTTTAGAGTTAATAGTTTGAGCAACTTGTGGTGCAGAAACATATTTAGGTTTCTCTTTAGCAGCTTCAGCTTTGAATGAATCTCCTTCATTGAAGTCCATCCAAATAACCATTAAGTTTTGACCTTGACCTCGTTTGCTAATTTCTGATGTAATATTACCAAATTTATCAGCATCTTTTAATTTCAAGTTAACATCTGGTTTATTGTTTTGATCAAAGCCTTGAGAAGCTCCATTTTCTTCTAAATCAGAACCGTCTAACAGTACTTTATCTTCAATATCACGAATAGTTAAGTTCGCTTGTGTTGATAAAACTTTACGAGCTGATTCTTGGTCTTTCACCCCTGCAAGTTCAACACGAATTCTATTTCCTGACTCAACAGTAATAACCGGTTCACTTACCCCAAGTATATTAATACGTCTACTAATAGTATCAGCAGTTGCTTTAACAGCCGCTTCATCTATAGTTTGACCTTCTTTAAGAGGTTCTACTTGGTATAGTACCTCAAATCCTCCTTGAAGATCCAGTCCAAGATTTACTTTTTCAGCATTAGATTTTGATGTTAACCCTATTGATGTTAGGATAATAACTACTAATGACAGGAAAGCTATAATTCTACTGAACTTTTTCTTCTCATTTCTTCTTCCTCTCATGAAAGTTCTCCTTTATTTTATTTTTCATTGTACAATTTATAGTAATCAAATATAAAATTATTTATATGTAAATCGCTATATAGGTAATTAATACGCTACCTTCTAATTTATCAAATTTTCGCTAAGTTATCAAGTATTTATTTAATTTTTTTATAATAATCTTCTACATATTTAATAACAGAAAAATCATTATTATTTCCGATGACTTCATCACACATATTTTGAATTTCTTCTTTAGCATTACTTGGACAAACACTCCAGCCTGCTACATCGAACATTTCTTTGTCATTAAAATTATCACCAAATACTACACAATCTTCGATTGGAGAATTATAATATTCAGCTAGTTTTTCAATCGCTGTTCCTTTATTACATCCTTTAGGCATAATATCGAAGAAATCAGTCGCCGAAAATGTTCCATCTACTTCTAGAACTCTACTTACCTCATTAAAGAAATTCACTACTTTATCATGATCTTTAGCAATCATCATAATTTTTTGACAATCTTCTTTGTTTTTCTTAATTTCACCTATAATGTCGTCATGAATATACATTGGCGTTTTCAGTTCCTCTGGCATATCCGCTTCAAGTTTCTTCATTCGAGCCATACTAAATGACAAATGATTACAATAAATATAATTTAATGTATACACGTGAAATTCTATCTCATCATCATTTAGTTCTTTAAACATGTTATAAATTTTTTCAATTTCTTCTATTTTAAAACTCTTTTGATAAACTATTTCACCTGTTGATAAATTTCTAATTAAACTTCCATTATTAGAAATAACTACATCGTTCATCCCTAAGTTGTAATAATAATGCTTAACCGCAATATCAGGTCTTCCTGTGGCAATTATGAACTTACTTCCTTTATCTTGCAGTTTTACTATTACATCTTTCGCATTTGGTGCAACTTCTTTTTTATCATTTAAAAAAGTTCCATCCATATCAGTAATAAACCATTTCATTAGTTATTTTTCTCCTTTGTGAAAACTAAAAATTTACTAATAACATAATTAGCAACAAGTACTACGAATTGAATAATAAATTTACTTAAATAAGCATTCATTCCTAAGTAAATGAATAACTCAACTCCAAATACTTCTATAACAAGCGTAGATAATCGAGCTGTAAAGAATTTACTAAGTTCATAAAATACCTTCTTAAATCCTACAGCTTTCGAATTAAATACATACTTAGCATTAACAAAATATGCAAATAAAATCGATAATGTTATAGATATTAAATTCGCTGGTCTAACTTCCATTCCATAGTAATACAAAATAAAGTATGTAACAACATTTACTAATGTCGTACAAACTCCAAAGAATATGTAGTTAACTATACTTTTGTATTTAGGTTCTTTGTAAAGATCCAGCATTTTTTTTATTAAATTTCTCATGCTATCCTCTTTATATTAAAATTTTGCCAACACTTAATTATATACCTATAAGTAGTTTTTTTCAAATTTTTACATATAAAACTATCATAACTAAACAACATTTTTTTGTTTAACTAATACATCGATATAATTTAAAAAATTAAAGAGCATCTCAAGAAATGATTGAGATACTCTTTTTATATTAAAGTTTACTAAATAGTTTTACATCTGGATATTTATCGCTAAACCAGTTCATTGCGAAATCATTTTCGAATAAGAATACGTAGTTATCATATAAGTCTTTAACTAAGATACTTCTTGAACTTGACATGTTCTCATTAATTGATTCTTCGTTTTCAATCCAACGAGTAGTTTTTTGTCCAATACGTTCCATTATTACTTCAGTATTGTATTCATTTTTCATACGGTGCTCAAATACTTCAAATTGTAGCTGACCTACTGCTCCTAGGATAATTTGGTTCGTATGTAATGTTTTATAATATTGAATAGCCCCTTCTTGTACTAGTTGCTCAACACCTTTGTGGAAGTGTTTTTGTTTCAGTACATTTTTTGCAGAAACTTTTACAAATATTTCAGGCGTAAATGAAGGAAGTGCTTCAAATTCAACTTTTTTATTTTGATAAAGTGTATCACCAATTTGATAGTTTCCACTATCGTAAAGACCGATAATATCTCCTGCATAAGCTACATCTACAGTAGCCTTATCATCTGCCATGAAATTAGTTGAACGTGAAATTTTTAATTTTTTCCCAGTTCTTGCTAAATTTACATCCATACCACGGTTGAATTCACCTGAACACACACGTAAGAATGCAATTCTGTCACGGTGTTTAGGGTCCATATTGGCTTGAATTTTGAAGATAAAGCCTGAGAAGTCTTCACCTGTTGGTTGGATATCTTCTTCATTAACTCCACGACGACCTTTTGGTGTTGGAGCGTTATCTACGTAGTAGTTTAAGAAACTTTCTACTCCAAATGATGACAATGCAGAACCGAAGAATACCGGTGTTTGTTCACCTTTTAATTGTTTATCGTAGTCGTAGTCAACACCTGCTTCTGTTATAAGAATCATGTCCTCTACACATTTTTGATACATAGTATCTTGAGCAAGCGGATTATCATCTACGATATTATACTCTTCATCTAATTCTACGAAATCACTGTCTTCTTTAAACGGCTCGATGAAATGATTTTTTCTATCCATAATACCGAAGAAGTTTTGTCCCATACCTACAGGAAGATTCATCGGATATGTTTCTATTTCTAATTTTTCTTCAATTTCCTCTAATAATTCTAATGGATCTTTAATTTCACGGTCAACTTTATTGATAAATGTAAAGATTGGAATACCACGCATACGACATACTTTGAATAATTTTAATGTCTGAGCCTCAATCCCTTTCGCTCCGTCAATTACCATCACAGCACTGTCTACAGCCATAAGTGTACGATATGTATCCTCTGAGAAATCTTCGTGCCCTGGTGTATCTAGGATGTTGATAATTTTGTTATCATAATCAAGTTGCATTACTGATGAAGTTACAGAGATACCACGTTGTTTCTCAATATCCATCCAGTCACTTTTTGCATATTTTCCTGTCTTTTTACCTTTTACTGTTCCTGCTTCACGAATAGCTCCACCGAATAATAGTAATTTCTCCGTTAATGTTGTTTTACCTGCATCGGGGTGAGAGATAATCGCAAATGTTCTTCTTTTTTCTACTTGTTCTCTAATTTTTTCTACCACGTTATTTTCCTTTCAATTTTTTATTTTATATTAAATTTCTTTTTCGCTTCTTCTACTGCAACGATTGGATCTGAATGCCAAACTTTTTTACCACCTTGAAGAATTTCGTAATCTTCACGTCCTTTTGATGCTAAAATTACTACATCTCCAGGTTCAGAAAGTTCAATTATTCGTTTAACAGCATCAGTTCTAAACCATACTTTTTCATAATTTTTGTGAGTCATTCCTTTTTCGATTGATCCCATAAGAACTTCTACATCTTCATCACGAGGGCTATCAGTTGTAATAACAACATAATCTGCTTCTGAGATAATATCGCCAATTAATGGTCCTTTAGAAATATCACGTCCACCTCCCATTCCAGTTACAAGAAGAGTTCGTTTCCCTTTTCTCATCTCACGAGTTGCTTCTAATAATTTTTCATATCCATCTGGAGTATGTGCAAAGTCACTTATAATATCAATCGGTAGATCATCTCCTATTATTTCCATTCGACCGTATAATGCTCCAAGTTTAGGTAAAATAGCGACTAGCTGTTCTACACTATATCCTTTTACCCACACAGCAATAAGAGCAGCAAGAACATTACTTACCATGAAGTCTCCAATATAATTAGTAGTACACTCAAATGTTCCTTCAGGAGAATTTAGTGTAAAACTTGTTTTATAAACTTTATCCTCTTTATATTGCTTTATATTATAAGCATAAAAATCTGCTGTATTGTCTACTATTGAGTAATTTATTTCTTGTTGATATAAACATTTTGAAATAACTTTATAGTAACTATCATCTTTATTCAAGACACCATATTTAGCTTCTGATAAATTATTTCCTAATGTTGAAAATAATAAACTCTTATCATAAGCATAAGTCTGCATGTCCCCATGGAAATCTAAATGTTCATGTGTTAAGTTCGTGAATATCGCAACATCTATATCTACGTTATAAATACGACCTAATGCCATCGCATGTGATGATGCTTCGAATGCTAGGTTTTTTATATTATCTCGACGTAATTCACCTATCTGATTATGTAATGTTACTACATCAGGAGTAGTGTTACCGAAATAAACTGGTTCTGCATCGTTTTTCCCAAAACCATTCGTTCCTATATAAGCACTGCTTTCTCCTAAAGTCCTTAACATATTATGTACCAATGTTGAAATACTAGTTTTACCATTTGTTCCAGTTACAGCAACAGTATGCACATTAGAACCTTCGTTAATTTTCTTAGCAATCATACTAGCAACTTTTTCAATTTCATGCTCTTTAATAACAATCACAGCACAATTTTCTACATTATAATTTTCATAACGACTCGCAATTACTAATGCTGCACCTTGTTCAATTACCTTTTCTATATAATTATGACCATCTACCGTATATCCTTTTATAGCGACAAATACGTCTCCTTCTCCTACTTTTCTAGAATCTTGAGATATATTGTTTACACTTTCTGGTAAATTTCCATAAATAGTTTTTACTTTTATATTATCAATAATATCTAATATATTCATACTATCTACCTTTTTCTTATTTTCTAACTACTAAATTATACCACGCATGAAACTATTACTCAACCAACAACGGTAATTATTTTATCTAGGAGTGACACAAAAATCATGATTTTAAAAAAATCAATTTTGAAGAATTATCCAAGCGAAGTTTACTAGTTATCTAAAAACTTTTTATAAAGCCTATTTAGGTATCAAAAAAACACTGCATCTATGAGTTTTATTCAAACTTTTTAAAATTTTGAATTTTTGTTTTATTCTCATTTTTTAATCATTCACTCTAGATTACGACATTATATTTCTGTTATATTGATAATTAATAAAAACTAGTGTAATATATATAAGAAATCATTTTAAAAAGAAAATAAAAGGAGCTACAATGGAACACGAAATTATTTCAGAAATTTTGACTCATATAGCTAATAATAATATTAATAAGATTACTTTTTCAAATATTCGCAATAAAGAATTAGAACTGGATAAAGTTATTGGTAAACTAGTTACTATTAAAGAAAGTATTAATCTACAGCTAGAATACAGATATAAAAGAATAATAAAACATACTAACATAGTTACTACTGAATCTTCAAACATTGAAAATTTAATCAAAGAACTTTTTGAATTAGCAAAAGATATTAATGTTGTTACTTTAGATGAAAATATCAACATTAAAATTTCAAAAAAATTCAAAATAAGTGTAAATAGAAAAAAAACAGCTGCTAAAGCTATTTCATTTGAACATAATAAGAAAAAAGACTATTTCTTAGATGAAAAACAAAAGTATCCATTTTTAATTGAGCTCGGTATTCAAAATAAAGATGGCAAAATTGTTAAGAGTAAATACAATAAATTTAAACAAATAAACAAGTACCTTGAATTTATTAAACAAGCTACTACTCAATTAGATTCCAATAAACAGATTACAATTCTAGACTTTGGTAGTGGTAAAAGTTACCTAACATTTTCTACCTATTATTATTTAACTGAAGTTCTTAATATGGATGTGAAGATTATTGGAATAGATCTAAAAAAAGAAGTTATTGAACATTGTAATAATATAGCTGAAAAACTTAATTTTTCTAATCTTAGCTTTATTTATGGTGACGTTATTGACTATGAAAATAAAGATGAGATAGATATGGTTATTAGTCTACATGCATGTAATACTGCGACTGACATAGCTATTCTAAAAGCTCTTGGTTGGAAAGCAAAAGTATTCTTCGCAGTTCCTTGTTGCCAAAAAGAAGTTAACAGTCAGCTTAATGACGAGTTTCTTCCGTTTATGTTAAAACATGGAATCGTAAAAGAAAAATTCTCTACACTTCTTACGGATTCTGTTCGTAGTGAAGTCTTAGAAGCATTCGGATATAAATCTGATATCGTTGAGTTTATCTCAGCTGAAAACACACCTAAAAATCAACTTATCCGCGCATATAAAACTACAAATAATGTAGACAAAGATAAATTATCTAATATTGAAAAATTCACAACATCTTTAAATGTGAAGATGTTCTTATTAGATGAAGTAAAAAAATTAATTTAATATAAAGAAAAATGCATTAGCTCTCATTTTTGAGCTAATGCATTTTATTATTCTAAAAACTATAGTTCACTAAAGTCGTAAACTTTACCTTTTTGTCTATTTGGTAATACAGCCGCAATTACTAAGCAAACTACTGCTGGTACTAACCATTCTAAACTTTGAGCTGCTAGAGGAAGTTTTGCGATTAAACCACTTAAAGCCGCTACTTTAAATGTGCTTCCTACTACTGAAAGGATAGAGATTAATGTAACTACTGCCATTGTTAATTGCATTCCTAATTTAGATAACGCAACGTATTTGTTAACAATGACGATTAAAACTAATGCAATTGTGATTGGGTATAAGAATAATAGCATTGGTACTGAGAATTGGATAACACTTTGTAATCCAACGTTTGCGATAGCAAATCCTACAACTGTGAATAATGTAGCATACGTTTTGTATGAAAGTTGTGGGAATTTTTTGTTAAAGAATTCTGAAGTTGCCACGATTAATCCTACTGTTGTAGTGAAACAAGTAAGAATTACCATGATTCCTAAGAACATACTTCCGAAGTTACCGAATAATTGACGTGCTGATTCAGATAGTACATATGCACCTTTGTTAACTTTAGGGTTAGCTAGTACCTCTGCAGGAACTGCAAATTTGTTACCTAATAATCCTAATCCAACATATAAAATACTGAATCCAATTCCTGTTGCAATACCAGCAATCCATACACTAGATAAGAATTCTTTTTTATCCTTGAAACCTAATTGTTTTAGAGCGCTCATTGCAATGATACAGAATGCTACTGAAGCAAGTGCATCAAGTGTATTGTATCCCTCGATAAATCCTGTACCGAATGCTAAACCACTAGTTGCATAAGTTTTAGCAGCTTCACCTGTTGAGTTGAATTTAGAAACTCCTAAGATTACTAAAATTACAATTAATAAAGCAAAAATAGGTGTTAAAACTTTACCTACACTATTTAAAATCTTAGTTGGGTTTACCGCTAATAAGAACGCACATACAAAATAAATAATTGTAAAAATTAATAACCATGGTAAACTACTTCCAGCTACAACTGGAGCTATCCCAATATCAAATGCAGTTGCTGCAGTTCTTGGAATCGCAAAAAGTGGTCCAATTGATAAATAAAGTAAAACTAAGTACGCTGTTGAGAATAATGGTGAAATTTTTTCATCCATCTCTGCTCCATACCCATTTGGATTAAGTGCTCCTACGATAAGTGTAACAATCGCTATACCTACTCCTGAAACAACAAATCCTAAAATTGCTGGCCAAAAGTTTCCACCTGCACTTACTCCTAGTGCTGGTGGAAAGATTAAGTTTCCAGCACCAAAAAAGATACCAAATAATAACAATCCGGTTAATAAACCTTTTTTCATATATAATATTTCCTTTCTTAATTTATATAGTATATCTATAATACTATATCTCCTGATAAAAGGCAAATATTTTCTTGAAAATATTTTAGATTTTTTTTGTTTTTTTAAGAGTTATCAGATAATTTTTAAAATAAAAAAGAAAACGAATTCAATTTTATTCTTGAATTCGTTTTTTTTATTATTATACGTGTAACCAAAGTAATTGGATTACAAATAATATAGCAAAGATATACATTAATGGATGAATATCTTTCCATTGTTTTTTAGATAATTTTAATACTACATAAAAGATAAATCCAAATGCAATACCATCATTAATTGAACCTGTAAGTGGAATACCTACAATTGTTACGAATGCTGGGAAAGCTTCTGTGATATCAGACCAATCAATCTTAGCAATGCTTTCCATCATGAATGATCCAATGATGATTAATGCTGGTGATGTAATAGCTGGTACTGAAGCTAAGCTGCTTGCAAGAGGGAATAAGAAAATTGAGATTACAACTAAGAAACTTGTTGTTAAAGCTGTAAGACCTGTACGTCCTCCGTTAGCAACCCCTGCAGAAGATTCAATATAAGCTGAAGTTGGAGTAGTTCCGAACATAGATCCTGCTAATGAAGCAAATGAGTCAGCTAATAAAGCTTCTTTAGCTTTTTCCATTTTTCCATTTTTAATTAATCCTGCTTGACTAGTTACTGCGACCATTGTACCCGTAGTATCAAATAATGTTACCATTAAAAATGTGAATACTATTCCGTATAATCCTAATTGTAAGGCATTAATACTTTCATTAACTGGATTATATAGTAAGCTTAGATCCATGTGAGGAATTCCAAAAACTTTCTCTACTTTTAACATTCCTGTAAAGTATGAAATAATAGCAACTACTGCCATTCCAATGAAAATAGCACCTTTTACTTCTAAAGCTAATAGAACAAGGATAATAAAGATACCTAGAATTGTCATATAAGCTACAGGATTTTTTAAATCTCCTAATGAAAGGATTGTGTGTGGATTTGCTACAATAAGCGAAGAGTTTTTAAGCCCTAAGAATGCGATAAATAATCCAATTGCTGCTGAAATCCCATGTCTTAAATTATTAGGAATTGAATCAATTAAACTTTCACGGAATTTTGTTGCTGATAAAATTACAAAAATAACAGCTCCTAAAAAACACGTTGCTAATAAGGTTTTATAGTTATAACCTGATGTTGCAGCTAGTATTGCAAAATATGAGTTTATCCCCATACCAGGTGCAACTACTATTGGATAGTTCGCTGCTAATGCCATAATTAAAGTACCAACTAAAATTGCGATTATTGTCGCTGTAAATACTCTATCTAGTGGAATACCTGCTGCTGATAATACAGCTGGATTTACTACTAAAATATAACTCATAGAGAAAAATGTAATCAAACCAGAAACAACTTCGGTTTTAGTATTAGTATTATTCTCTTTTAATTTAAAAAGACGTTCTAACATAAATAGAAAAATTCTCCTTAGTTTTTATTAATGCTTAAGCACATAAATTATAATATACGTTTCATCTCTAAAAGTCAAGAACTTTTTATTTTTAAAGTTCATATTTTCCATAGATATTTAATATTTTATATTAATCTTTAATAAAATATATACTCTCATTTTAAAAAATATGAAAGTTTACATAAACAAACATTCGTTTTATACGAACTTTAACTTTATTTTCATCTATAAAAATTCGACTGAAATAAATAAAAAATTCTTTAAACACTATACTCTCATAACTATTTAAAGAACTTTTGATATTATTTTGTATCCTCTGGAATAACTCCCATTAATTTTAACAATTTATCCCATTCAAAAAGCATCTGTAAAGCATATAGCATTAAGAACAAATAAACCATTTTTGTAATAGGAAAGTCATGATAATCAAAAAAGAAAAATCTTAAAAAAATAACGAATATTAATGAGACAGAACATATTTTAAAATGTTTATCTCTTTTTATTTTCACATTAAACAAAATAAGAAATATAGGAATTAAACTCCACCTTGCTAAACTTACTGATATATCCATAATTTATCCTCCTTATAAAAAACAATCCCTCTTACTACTATAATTTCTACTTACATTATACCATATAGTTAACATAAAATAAAACGTTTCCAACGTAATTATACAAAGTATAAATTCTATATTATGTAAAAAATATCACTAAGAAACATTCTATATCTCTTAGTGATACACTCTTTATTATAATATTTTTGAGAAGAATTCTTTAGTTCTTTCTTCTTTTGGATTATCAAAGATTTCTGATGGACTTCCTTCTTCTAATACGACTCCTCCATCCATAAATATTACTTTATCAGCAACTTCTTTTGCAAAGTTCATCTCGTGAGTAACTATTAACATAGTTAATCCTTCTTCTGATAATTCTTTAATAACATCTAGTACTTCTTTTACCATTTCTGGATCTAGCGCACTAGTAGGTTCATCAAATAGTAATACTTCTGGTGAATTAGCTAATGCACGTGCGATTGCAACACGTTGTTTTTGTCCACCTGAAAGACTGTTTGGATAAACATCTTTTTTATCTTCAAGTCCAACCCTTTTTAGTAGTTCTACTGCTTTTTTCTCTATATTTTCAGTAGTATCATCTCCGAAAGTTTTTGGAGCAAGTGTAATATTTTCTAGTACACTCATATTTGGGAATAGGTTAAAGTTTTGGAATACCATTCCTACTTTTTTTCTATATTTATTAATATTTTGTTTAGTAATATCTTCCCCATTGTATAAAATTTGTCCACTTGTAGGAGTTTCTAATAAGTTTACACAACGTAATGCTGTACTCTTACCACTACCACTTGAACCTAGAATTACGATTTTCTCCCCTTTTTCAACACTGATGTTTACACCTTTTAATACTTCTAATTTCCCGAATTTTTTATGTAAATCTTTTATTTCTAATAACAATTTCTTCACCTACTTCGTTAATTTTTTCTCTAAACGTTTTACCAATAGTGATAATATTGATGTAATTATAAAATATATTGCAGCAGCTACTAAGTATGGACCAAACGTTTGGTATGTAGCATTTTTTACAGTGTTTGCTGTAAACATGATATCTGCTACTCCTACAAAGTAAACTATTGAAGATTCTTTTACTAATGAAATAAACTCATTCCCTAAAGCTGGTAAGCTATTTTTTAGAGCTTGTGGTAAGATGATTAATTTCATAGTTTGGAAATAACTCAATCCTAAAGAACGTCCTGCTTCCATTTGTCCTTTATCAATGGCTAAAATTCCTGAACGGAATATCTCACTAACATATGCACCAGAGTTAATTGAAAGAGCAATTATCGCTGACATAAATGGCGTGAATGAAATACCAATTTCTGGTAGTGCGAAATAGATAATCATAATTTGCACTAATATTGGGGTATTTCTAATTATTTCTACATATATTGCTGCTATTACATTAAGTACTTTAAAAGTACTAATTTTTGCTAAACATACTACAATTCCAAGTATTAATCCTACTAATAATGCTATAAGTGAAACCTTTAACGTTGTTACCGTAGCTTCTAAATACATCGTGTAATAATTTGGAAGAAAATCAAACATTCTATTTTATACCTCTCTTTTATTCGCTTTGTGCAGCAACTTTAGCGTATTTATCAAGCTCTTTTTCAAATGCTTTTTGATCTTGAATTTCTTTAATTACTGCATTTACTTGTTCTAATAATTCTTTGTTACTATCATTTTTTCCTTTTTTGAAAACAATTGCCATACCAGTTGCTTCTGGATCGTTATCTGCAGTAAATGAACTAATTTTAATATCAGTGTATTTGTTCATTGCAATTTTTGCAACGTCATCTGGAATTAATACTGCATCAATTTTTTTATTTTTAAGATCTTGTAATAAGCTTGGTACATCAGTTAACGCTTGGATATTTTTATCATCCATTTTTAGTTGTTCTTTAGCATAAGTTTCATATGTTGAACCTTTTTGGACACCGATTTTTTTGTTTTTAAGATCAGCTACAGATTTGATTTCTTCACTATCTTTATTTACTACAAAAATACCTTTACTTGTGTAATAAACATCTGAGAAATCAACCGCTTTTTTTCTTTCCTCTGTTGGATTTACACCAGAGATTACCATATCAACTTTATTAGCATTTAATGCTGCAATTAATGAATCGAATGCCATTTGTTGAATTTCAACTTGAACACCTAATTTTTTAGCAACTTGCTCTGCTAAGTAAATATCAGCACCAACAACTTTTTTATTACCATTTTCTGTTGTTAAAAACTCATACGGAGGATAGTCTGGAGAAACTCCTAATACTATTTTATTTTTCTCTTTAACTTCTTGTAATTTGTTTTTTGTGTTACTACTTGAGCATGCTGTTAATATGACTACTGTAATAATTGATGTAATGAATAATACTAATTTTTTCATTGTCTTGTCTCCTTTTTTCTTTATTCCATTATACAACAATAGAAAAGAACAAATTATAAATAAAAAAACTCCTTGCAGCTAGTTATCCTAGCTACAAAGAGACGAATTTTCGCGGTGCCACTCTTTTTGATATACTAAATCTAAGAAACATACTGTCCATAATCTGTATGTAGAGGCCCGATACAAATAAAAAAGTCTTTTTATAATTTCCTAGGAAACTATAAAAAGACGAAATCAATTCCGCGTTGCCACTTTTCTTGGTATTTAGCATACCCACTCAATCTCTTTAAGGCAGAGTTACCAATTATTTAATAATTGCCTAAAAAGTGCGTTCATCTAGAAAAATTACTAACCTCACACCAACGTTAGCTCGCTAAAAATTTTTTACCAAATTACTATTCTTTTCTAAGGTTTTAGTTTTATTGTTAATTATTTTACACCTTAAGTATTTTCTTGTCAAGTAAAATATTATTATTTTTTATTTTTTTTAACTTATTTCATTTTTTTGCATATTAAAAAAAGAACTCAATGTTTGTCACTTCATTGAGTTCTATACTTATTTCGAAAAATTATTTATTTAATAGATTATACAATGTTTTAACATGTACTCCTGTAGCACCTTTTGGAAGATATTTTTCCGCTTTTGATAAATATGCTGTTCCCGCTATATCTAAGTGAATCCACGGAACATTGTTCGCTACGAAGTTTTCTATGAATAATCCCGCAGTTATTGTTCCTCCAAGTCTTCCTCCTGTGTTTTTTACATCAGCTATAGAAGATTTATTTAATTCTCTGAAGCTATCATCAGCTGGCATTTGCCATACTCTTTCTCCCGCTTCTTTCGCCGCTTTGCTTAGTTCGTTATAGAATTCTTGGTTGTTTGTTACTGCACCTGTGTAGAATTCACCTAATGCTACTAAGCATGCCCCAGTTAATGTAGCTAAGTCTATTACTTTGCTAACTTTTAATTTTTCAGTAGCATAGTATACTGAATCTGCTAAAGTAATACGCCCTTCTGCATCTGTATTTAATACTTCTACAGTTTTTCCTGAAAGTGTTGAAATTACATCACCTGGTTTATAAGAACCACCAGCTATCATGTTTTCACATGCACCAACAACTGCAATTACATTAGTTTTTAATTTTCTAGTCGCAACTAGTTTCATTGTTCCAATTACAGTTCCTGCACCACCCATATCACAGTGCATTATGTCCATACTATTAGCTGTAGGTTTAATTGAGTAACCACCTGAATCATAAGTTACACCTTTACCTACTAATCCAACTACTTCGCTTTCCTCTGGATTATTTAAGTATTTCATAACAATAAATCTTGGTTTTCTATCTGATCCACGTCCTACTGCTAATAACCCTTTTAATCCTAATTCTTCACATTGTTTTTCATCGTAAACTTCTACTTCAACACCTAATGCTGATAATTCCTTACTAGCAATATTAGCAAGAGTTTCTGGATATAAGTACTCTGCTCTTTCATTTACTAGATCACGTGAGAAGAATACTCCACTCATAATATCACGAGCTTCATTTACTACCTCTTCTAAATTCTCTAGATTTTCTTCTGTAGATAAATTAATCGTAACTTCTGGAGATTCTTTTCTATCTGATTTATACTTATCAAATTTATAAGTTGCATGTAATGCACCTTCAACTGCAGCATTTACAAGCTTTTCAGTTGAAACACTCTCAACTTTAGGTAAAGTTACAAATACTTCTAATTCTTTGTTACTTTCTAATACTTTAACTAGTTTAAAGAATACTTCTCGTACCTTGTCTTCTACTAGTTCTTCTTTTTTTCCTAATCCTAAAAGTATTTCTTTTTCTCCATTAAAAGGGAGATTAGCATATACTTCATTAAGTTTTCCAGAGAATAATTCTCTTTCTTTTGTATATTCTAATAACTTACTTTCGTATGCTTCATTTTCAAATATTGGTGTTACTTTTACACCTGCTTGTTTATTAGTAAAAAATTTCATAATTTTCACCTCGTACTTTGTACGTCCCTTCTTATCTTATATTTTCTAAAATTTGTTTGGCTACTTCCTTAGCTTCCAATACTGTATTTTCAAGAGTTGTACCTTTTTTAGACTTCCCTATAATGAATACATTCGGATATTCTTTTTTCATATAATCATTAAACTTGTTTATATTTTTATTATATTTCTTACAGCGAAATCTATAATTATCTTTCACCTTACTTACGTAGTATCTACTTACTTTACCTATCGTTCCATGGACTTTAGTCAATTCTTTTTCAATTATTTCGATTATTTCAGAATCACTTTTATCCATTAACTCGCTAACCGCTTTTTCTCTATTTATATAAGCTCTAACTATTTGTATACCACTCATTTTAATATCGATCCACTTATTACTTACGTACTCTAACTTTGTAACATATTCACTATCGTCTTTTGGAAAAATTATTTCTCCAATTTCACGATTAATATGTAATTCATCTCTCTTATAAACAAGCGTGACCACTATGTTAGAAACATATTTCATATCTGAATAAAATTCAGTAATTTTTTCATCTTCATTAAACCACGGTAAAAAATTCTTTTGATTTAGTGTAAGTATTACATAGTCATAATAATATATACTACCATTTGAATGAACTAGATACTTATCACCTTTTTTTTCTATTTTTTCAACCTTACGGTTTAACTCTAAAAATACTTTATCTGAAAAATTCGATTCTAGAGTCTCTATAAATGATTTTAAAGTAAATTTTAGTCTGTATTCTGAACCTACAGTAATATTATCTATAACGTTCCTGTCATACATATCTTCTAAAATTTTATTAATATCTTCTTTTTGAATTGTCAAAAATGATAGTTCCGGCATTAAACTTACCATACTTTGCTTAGAAATATCACTTGCATAATGACTTGTCAATAAAGGCTCAATTAACTTATCATAAATTTTCTCATTGATTATAACTTTAAAAAATTCTTCAACTGTTAATTCCTTTATATCTTCATCTTCTAAAGTATTATACATATTATACATAATAGATAGTTTTTCTTTAAAAGTGAATAAATCTGACAATAACAACTCTCTTTTATCTAAAGGTACCCCGTAAAGCATTTTTTCTGGTAGGTATTTAATACCTTCTTTTGTAAAAAATACTTTTTTAGTCATACCACTTTTTATTAGATATCGATGCAGACCTAGTTCTATCATTAAGTAAAATAGTACACCTTGTTCGCTAATTGAATTATACCATCCATTATCATAAATTTCCTGACCTAACTGAAATTTCCCAAACCTGTCATTAGCAAATTCTATATCTCTTTCTATTAAATCAATATTGAACTTTCTTGAGTTTGCTCCTGAGAACTTATCTAGAAAATAAGCACAGCTCACTCCTGATAAATCTCCTCCTATTATTGCTATGTTTTTCATGATATTACCTTCTATTTTACTTTTTCAATAAAAATCTTAGCTATAATATTAGCTAAAACTACCGATGCAATAATTATAACTATAGTCATTCCTTCAAAATTACTAAATAATAGTGCAAATAATGCAAGTAATATTGTTGTTATTAACATTACAACAGTTAATAATTTCTTAAAGCTATCGATTTTAATACTTTCATCAACTGGTAATATACTATGCCAAATATTATTACTCATCTGTTTATATAGAGGAACAAGCTGAATAATTGTTAGATAACTATAAGATATTATAACTACTGCACTAACATAAGGATTTTTAAAACTAAAAATTATTAATCCTGATAATAGCATAAGCCTTAAAGCTAAAAACACTGTATTTTCCTGTCTTAAAAAGACTCTATAATAATAATATTTAAAACTATTTTCTTTTGTGAAATTGTCTTTAGTTAATTTAGGTAATAATGCATCAAAATATTTTCTTCTAGCTACTTTTACCCCGCTTAATGGTACATCCACAAACATATTCACGAATTTCAAGTAACTCTCCATACGATGCTTATCATACTCAGCCGCTTCATTCCATTTAACAACTAGCTTTTCTTGATCTTCTGAACTCTTTGAGCCCGTAGAATTCTTAATAACATAATATGCGCAGAATGCCAAGCTAATTATACCAGCCATATCAGCTATATGAATATAAGTATTAATTATGAATACTGCAATTATCTGTATAAAAGTCACTATAAATTGTAAAATTTTAATCCAAATAATTTCTTTATAGTGAATAACTTGAACGTATTTTAATAAATTGTTTATTACAATTACCATAAGCAGTAAACATATAGATAATTTATCAATATTTCCAATAATACTAGTAATAGGCTTAACTGCAAAATAAAAGATGACAAACGCTATAATGTGTGTTACCGATACATTTATAACAGTTTTTCTACCAACGTTTTTATAGTACTTCTCTAATGGTAATAAAAACACTGCATCTGCTTCTTTTATATACGTTTTAATCTTTGTACTTATCAAATAGTAACTAAATGCTAATGATGCAGCTATAAATACTGAGTATAATTCAAATTGGCTCGCCACAGCTATCCATTTAGAATAATTAATCAATACTGCTCCTAACACAATAATAAGAAACATAATTAGGTGCGAATTAAAAATATACTTACTATAGGTTAGTTTTAACTCCTGCTCTTTCTTGCGTCTATCCGCAAAGATATTCTCAATATTACTCATTACTATCTCTCACTGTTAATGATAGATAAATTTCATCTAAAGACGCACCTGCCATATTAAATTCGGCCCTTAGTTGTTCTAGATTACCATTCGCTAGAATTTTTCCTTCGTGAATAATAACGAAATTGTCACAATACTTTTCTGCTGTAGCTAGTATGTGCGTAGACATCAATAAACTAGCTCCATTATCTCTTCTTTCACACATTAGATTAATTAAGTCATTAATTGCAATCGGATCAAGTCCTAAAAACGGCTCATCAATTATATATAAACTCGGTTCTGATAAAAAGGCACAGATAATCATTACTTTTTGTTTCATACCTTTTGAAAAGTGTACTGGGAAAAATTTCTTCTTATCGCTTAGTTTAAACAGCTCTAGTAATTTATCTGCTTTTTCCCACGTATCATCTATATCTAATCCATAAGCCATTGCTGTTAGATTTATATGTTCTTCTAGTGTTAATTCTTCATATAAAACAGGCGATTCTGGAATATAACTTATGCTCTTTCTATATTTTTCATTATCACGAGTAATTGTAATACCATTAACCTTTATCTCACCTTCCATAGGTCTAAGTAATCCCAATATATGTTTAATTGTAGTACTTTTACCAGCCCCATTAAGACCAATTAGCGCTGTTATACTACCTTTAGGTATTTGTATATTGATATTATCTATAATCTTTCTACGATTATATCCACCACCAAGATTGCTAATTTCTAATACATTAGTCATTTTGCTTATCTCCTCTTTTTAACTTTTCTAATATTTCATCAATTTGTTGAAATGTGTCTTCTTTACTATAACTATTATTTATAACAAAATCACCTAATGCTGCTTTTTCCCTTGGACTCATTTGACTTTCTATACGCTTAATAGCCTCTTCTTTTGGTAAAGAGTTCCGCGTCATTAATCTTTCTAGTTGTACATCTTCATCTACATATACAACTGCTACTTTTTCTACCAAGTCTACAAAATTAGCCTCATATAATAATGCTATATCCAAAAAGACCAGATTTTCATCTTTATGTTCTTCTTGTAATTTTAAAATTAATTCTTTAATTTTAGGATGAATAATACTATTTAAGATTTTTAAATTGTCATCATTACCAAAAACTAACTTACCTACTTTTTCCCGACTTATTTCATTATTTTCTAAAATTTCATCACCGAATTTTTCAGCTAGTTTTCTTTTCACATCATCGCTAGTAAGTGCAACATGTCCAAGTTTGTCAGCATCAATAATGGTATAGCCCTTAGCTATCAAATAGTCTGATACAGTACTTTTTCCACATGCTATACTTCCTGTAATTCCAATATTCAAATTATCATCTCCATTAAATTACTTAAATACAATTTTATCATAAACTGCAAGCATTTACCATAGTTTATAAACTATTCAATCTCTTTACTAAATAACTAAAGAACATACTTTAATATAAAAGAAAAGATTAACAAGTTTATAACTCATTAATCTTTTTTCAATATTAATTATCCTTTATATGGATGAATGTCCATTTCTTCTAGTTTAACAAATTTTTTCTTTGTCACCATTTTAAATACTATATACATTACTACACCTATAGCTGGACAAACTAAATTATATGACATTTTCACAAATCCACCTGTCGCATAGTCAGCTATTAACTGTAGTAATATTATTGTTGCAAAAGAAATTAGAGCAATATAAGATCCTACAACACCTGTTTTAGCAGTATAAGGAAGAACATCTTCCGCTTTTTTCCCTTGCTTCATAATTGCTCTTCTCAAGCGAATTTGAGATATTAAAGATACCATCCAAATTATCATTACTATAATTCCTACCATCGATAGTAACATATAGTACCCACTTGGATTTAATCTTTCAAAAATGAAACATAGTACCATATATACTGCTGAGAAAGTTAACGCAAATACTGGTACTGAGTTAGTATTTAATTTTTTAAATACTTTAGGACCATAATTGTGCGAACTTAATGAAAATAGCTGTCTACTAGAAACATACATCCCTGAGTTTGCAGCAGATAGAACTGATGTTAAAATGACCGCATTCATAATAACTGCTGCTACTTCTAAACCAATATTTTGAAATACAATTGTAAATGGCGATGCTGTTACATTATTAGTATCTAGTAATCTTGGATCATTGGCTGAAACTATTGAAGATATAATTAACATTGTAGCGATATAGAATATCAATATTCTCCAAAACACTTGTTTAACTGCCTTAGGCATTGTCTCTTTAGGATTTGGTGATTCACCTGCTGTAACAGCAACTACTTCCGTACCACCAAATGAGAATGCTGCAGTAGACAGAACACCAAATAATCCTAACATACCAGTGCTACTTGTTTTTTCTCCATTCTGGATAAAAGTATGAATACCAGCTTCACTATTTCCAGTAGCTCCAAAAACAATTGCAACTCCTACAATTAAAAATGCAACAACTGTCATTACTTTTATAATCGTTATCCAGTATTCGACTTCACCAAATACTTTAACACTTATTAAGTTTAATAAATACAATAATACTAAAAATATAATACAAATCGAAAACGTTGAAAACTGTCTAAA
Organism: Gemella haemolysans ATCC 10379; assembly: GCF_000173915.1. NCBI lineage: Bacteria > Bacillati > Bacillota > Bacilli > Caryophanales > Gemellaceae > Gemella > Gemella haemolysans. The sequence continues at coordinate 80,230 of NZ_ACDZ02000013.1, forward strand.
GAATTCCCAGTAGTGTAATATTTTCGATAATGTTATTATGTCTACACTTGCTACTAATATCCATAGAATCCAGAATAACCATCCAACTCCAAATCCAACACCTGGATCTATAAATCTTGTTGCATATGCTCCGAATGAACCTGAAACTGGATAAAATGTCGCCAATTCTCCTATAGAAGCCATTAAAAAGTAAATAATAACTCCAATTAATGCATAAGTTAAAACTGCTCCGTAAGAACCTGCTTTACTAACTACCGCTCCACTTGCCATAAATAATCCGGTACCTATACATCCACCTATAGCTATCATACTAATATGACGAGCTTGCAGTTTTCTTTCCATCTTTGAATCTGCCATTATTTTCATCCTTTCATTAATTTATTATATAAATATAGATTATACAAGATTTAATAGCATTTGTAAATAAATTTTCAGACTTTTTCTGAGAATTTTTTCAATTTTTCTACTTATAACGTAGTTGTGCATTTTTTGAAAATGATATCGTCTATCATCTACAAAAATTTATTTTTATATTTTAAAATATAATATATTTATTAAAATGCTTATAAATATATCATTTTACATCAGTTAATTATAAGATATTTATTATATATTTTATATAAATTTATTTTCTACGTATCATTTTAAGAACTATATAGAAAGCATTTACAGAATTATTCTTTATGATATAATTTTTGTATAAGAATATATTAGATATATTAATGTTAGGAGGCATTATTATGACAACATTTTATAATGAAGCTAGGGAGTTTGCAAAAAAATATATTGATCCTATTGCAAAAGAAATAGACGAACAAGAAAGATTTCCTGAAGAAGTCTTTAAAGAGTTAGGAAAAGCAGGATATTTCAAACTTATGATACCTACTGAACTTGGTGGATTAGGAAAAAATATGCAAGAACATGCAGATGCTTGCCGTGCTTTTGCTAAATCAAGTGCTACTGTAGGTCTATGTTATATGATGCATAATGTTGCACTAAACTGTGTTCTTTCTTATGCCGACGATAATCTAAAATCAAAAATTTGTAGAGACATCGTTGAAAATGAAAAATTTATGGCACTTGCATATAGTGAATTGGGGACTGGAACACACTTCTATATCTCAGATGTCAAAACTGAATTTAAAGATAATTCAGTAGTATTTAATGGACTGAAAAGTATGGTGACTTCTGCAGAATTCGCATCTTATTATCTTGTTCTTACTCCTTCAGATGTTGAGGGTGGAATTGACAACTGGGTGTTCCCTCTAGGTAGCGATGGGCTAGAATTCAAACCTTCTACTTGGCACGGTCTAGGAATGCGTGGTAATGTTTCTTGCCAAATGGCAATTAACGATGTTGAATTAAATAAAGAACTACGTATTGGTCAAGCTGGATCAGGAGTTGACCAAGTATTCACTATTGTAGCAACATACTTCATCACAGGACTTGCTGCTGTCTATAGTGGTCTTTGCGAAGCAATACTAGAAGAAGCTGTCGCACATACTACTAATAGAAAATATCCTGATGGAAAATCTCTAAGCGAAATTGAAACAGTACAAATTCATCTTGCAAAAATCTATAGCCAAACTAATGCAGCGGTTCTTGGAACAAACGAAGCAGCTCGTAGTTTCTTAAATAAAGATGCTGATATGCTAGCTAAAATCTTATCAGCTAGAATTTTTGCTAGTGAAGCTGCTATTGAATTAGCCCGTCTTGGTATGCGTGTTGGTGGTGGTAAAGCATATAACCGTTTTGGAAATATGGAACGCTATCTAAGAGATGCATTCGCAAGTCATATTATGGCACCTAGTGTTGATGTTCTTACAATCTGGTTAGGTAAAGCAATCACAGGACAACAATTACCATAGAATATTTTTCTGAAATAACTCATATAAGAGGCACCTAAAAGTCCTAAAATTTCAAAAGTTTATATGAGAACTCATAAGCTTTGCAGGGTGACTCACCAAAATCTATTTTTATCGAAATCATGATTTTTGAGTCATCTCATATTTTTAAAATATAATTTAGAAGAGGTATATTATTATGACAAAATTAAAAGTTGGAGCTGTTATTTATGATCCTAAGGTTACTGTAATTTGGGGAATTATTGCAAAATTTTTTGAAGATGAAAACTTCCCTATTGAACCAGTTTATTACAAAGATTACAAAGGTCAAGTTGACGGTTTATTAGCTAAAGAAATTGATGTAGCTTGGAATTCTCCTTTAGCATGGTTAGATACTCACCTACGCACTAACGGAACTGCTTTAAATGGTTCTATGCGTGATACTGACCGCGATCGTAGTTCCTATTTAGTAGTAAAAGCTAATAGCAACATTAACTCTATTCAAGACTTAAGAAATAAAACAATAGGTTTTGGTGCAATTGATTCACCACAAGCTAGATTAATTCCTATTAATCACCTTCACAAACTTGGTTTAGAATTTGGAAAAGATTATACTGAAAAACGATTTGATATCGGTGTTGGGCTTCATGGTGACCATGTTGGTGGAGAACTTGATTCAGCAGTTGCTTTAAAAAATGATGAAGTTGCTGCTACGTGGATGTTAGATTTAAACTATAATGCATGGATTGCAGATGGAACTCTAGATGAAAATCAGGTGAAAATTTTATCAAAAACAGATTTCTTTGATCACTGTATCTTCTCAGGACATCCAGAATTAGACGTAGCTCATTTTGAAAAATTTATAGAAGTATTACACAAAATGGATTACAATAATCCTGAGCATAAAGAAATGATGGATATGGAAGGGTTAAAAGAATGGGTTTCTGGTCGTACTTCTGGATTTAAACAACTTACTGAAGCCAATGAATATTTAGATTTTTTTAAAGAGTTTCATGGTGAATAATTATGACTAATTCATCTTTCTTAGTTTCTCTTCTTGGCAGTATGCCTCGTAGTAAAAAACTATTAACCGCAAAACGAAAATTAAATAAAGGAAATATCGACTTAAAAACATATCAAGAAATCTTAGATGAAGAAACAAAATATGTAGTTGAACTTCAAGAAAATAATTATATTGATATAATCACTAGCGGTGAACTAAATCGAGATAATTATGTTTCATTTATCGCTGAACGTTTGGACGGTGTTACAATGATGAGTATGGCTGATATGTTTGATTATATTGAGGACAAACAAGGTTTTGAACAAATACTAGAAATATTAGACGTTCCTGCAATTAGTATAAAAAATGCAATTTGTACAGGAAAAGTAAAATATAATAAACCTCTGGTAGCTGATGAAATGATTGAACTAAAAAAATTAACCGATAAGAAAATCAAAGCAACATTACCAGGTCCTTATTTAATAACTAGGTCCATGTGGTTACCTGCTCTATCGAAACAATATTACGATAGCAAAGATTCTCTAGGAGAAGACATAATTAAAGTATTAAAAGAAGAAATTGATTCATTAGCAAAAATAGGTGTTGATGTTATTCAATTTGATGAGCCTGTATTAACCGAAGTGGTATTTTCTGAAGGTAAGACAAGATCTTTTATGTGTGCAGCATTATCTGAGAAAAAAGATCCTACTGAAGAATTAAAATTTGCTACTAAATTAATTAAATCTGTAATTGATTATGCCAAAGAAAAAGAAATATTAGTTTCTCTTCATGTATGTCGTGGTAATTGGAGTCGTGATGAAAGTATTCTACTTACTGGACCGTATACTCCTCTACTTCCACTATTCGAAGAAACTCTTCCTAATATACTTACATTAGAGTTTTCTACTCCTCGTGCTGGAGAAATATCTTCATTATTCAGTAGTACTCTAATAAGAGATAATTGTATCCTAGGATTAGGTGTTATGAATCCAAGAACAGAAGATATAGAACCATTAGAAGATATCCTAAATCGTGTAGAAGAAGTAATGCAATATATTCCTAAAGAAAGAATTTGGTTAAATCCAGACTGTGGTTTTGCTACATTTGCCAATAGACCCGTAAGTACAATGGATATAATCGATAAAAAATTAGCTCGGCTAAATGAAGCTAAAAATACATTGAGGAATTTGTATGACTAATTTATACGAATCAAATAATTATGACCTTAGTTTTAGAGGGATTTTATCAAATAATAATTTTAAATTGTATACTAATAATGATACTATTACTATTTCAAGTGATATTAACTTTGATATAAATTCAGATTATAGAAGTAGTATAAATTATTTAGCTTCTTCAATACTTGGTGGTATAGCCCATACCATAATAAACGAAAGTAAACATTCTAATATAGATATTGAAGAACTTGAGGGGAAAATTCATCTAGTACTAAAAAATCCTCTAACACTATTAAATGTTAGAGGTTATAATGAAGAACCAAAAATTGATAGTTGTGTAATCACATACTATTTATATGCAGATATTGATGAAACAAATCTTATAGAATTTTGTAATTTATCACTAAAAAAATCCTTTATTTACAATACACTAAAAAGTGTAATAAATTTTGAAATAAAATTTATTCTAATTGATTAAAAGACAGGGTGTGATTCAAAAATCATGATTTCAGAACAACAGAAATCGATTTTGTAGAATCACTCCCTACCATTTAATATGTGTATGTATTTTTAGTCTCCTTTCTCATCCATTACAACATAAAAAAC
>NZ_ACDZ02000015.1 GCF_000173915.1 Gemella haemolysans ATCC 10379
TACAAGATGAATAGTAATAGCGTAAGATAGAGCACGAATTTCAAACAATAGATGGAATTGGAAGTTCTATTTTTTTTGACAAGAAATATGATATAATCAATTAACTGAAAGGGTTAAAGTGTGATATAATAGAAAAAAATAAAAAAGAGGAGTAGGGAAATGAAGGAAGAAAAACATGAGAAAGAAATCAAAGTGAAAAAGAAAATAACAAAAATTATAGGAGCAGTAATAGTAGGAGGGGTGTTAATGATGACAGCAGGTTGTGGGGTAGTAGGTAAAGGAAGCAAATCCTGGATAGAAGATAAGGTAGCAAATATAGAAAAAGTCTATCCAACAGAAAATCTAGAAGACTTATTTGAAAAATTTCCAAATGGTTTTTACATAAGACAAATTATATTAAAAGATGGAGACAACATAAATGAAGGGTATAGTTATATATTAGAACTTAGAGGGAATAAGGATAAGAAAACTATATTAGGGAAAGTCGAGAAGATACGAACAAAAGACAAACCTTATGAAAGAGTTTTGATTCAACAGAGTAAAGTAGAATATAAAAAAGGTGAAGGATTAGTTTTGGGTAATCCAGAATTATCAGAAGAACTATTGCTTAACAAACACTTTTTGTTTCAAGAAGTAAAGCTGAATAAAGAAACCTTTAAAAAGTGGAAGTTTGAGAAAAAAGAATATTCATATGAAACAGGTGTGTTTGACATTATTTATAATGTAAATAATAAAGAAATTAATAATTATTTTAATATAGATGAAAATAGTAATCTGATTATCCGTGTTGGAGGAGTAGATATTTCTACAACAAATGTATATAAATATAGTGTAATGATAAAAAATCAAGAAAAAGGTATAGATTATTATGAAATATTATCGGATACTAGAGAGGACATAGGAAATGAAGAATAATACATTATATGCTTCTGAATATACATATGGATTTGAGAAGGCGAGGATAGAAGGAATTCAAACGAAAAACATTTTTGAAGGAGCTGAAAAATTAGGAAAATTTAAAATAAATCCTTCGCTAGAATACCTAGATGATTTTTATGATAAAGATACAGGTTCGAGTGGAACCGCGTTTAAAGATAAAGATACAGGAGAAGTAATTCTTGCGTACACAGGGACAAATCTTGATAATGATAAATGGAATGATGCGGTTAAAACAGATTTTGGGAGAATAGCTCTAGGACTAGGAGATGGTCACGTTGATCCAGCACGTAAATTCTATGAGAAAATAAGAGCTGAATATGGAGACGATATAATATTAACAGGGCATAGTTTAGGTGGGAATTTGGCACAGTGGATCGCATTACACTACAATGTCCAGAAAACAATAGTATAT